>JBGQGO010000228.1:0-8506 GCA_041497455.1 Blastocatellia bacterium
GATTGCTGGATCACCGTCTATGATCGAACGCGCTTTCGGGCTCACCACGGACCTTTACGAATTGACGATGGCGGCCGCTTACTTCGAGAACGGCCTTCACCACCGCGCCATCTTCGAGCTGTTCGTGCGCAAGCTTCCAGAGCGACGCTCTTATCTAATCGTCGCCGGGCTCGACCAGGCGCTGGATTATCTATCGACGCTGCGCTTCACGAGCGATCAGATCGATTACCTCCGTGAGCATCCGTCCTTCAAGAAAGTTTCCCGTGAGTTCTTCGACTACCTCGCCGAGTTCCGATTCACCGGAGACGTGTGGGCGATGCCCGAAGGCACACCGGCATTCGGAATGGAACCGCTGCTGCGAGTCACCGCTCCGATCATCGAAGCCCAAGTCGTCGAAACCTTCCTGCTCTCGACGATAAACTTTCAAACGATGATCGCCAGCAAGGCCGCGCGCGTCGTAACCGCCGCTCAGGGACGCAGCGTTGTCGAGTTCGGCACACGCCGCGCGCACGGCACGGAAGCCGGGTTGTTAGCCGCGCGCGCCGCTTACATCGGAGGCTGCGCCGGGACTTCGAACGCTGAAGCGGGACATCTGTTCGGCATCCCGACCTTCGGCACGTTAGCTCACTCGTTCGTGATGTCGTTCGAGGACGAGGACGAGTCCTTTCGCGCTTTCTTGAAAGTTTTCCCGGAGACCGCGACCGTGCTTGTCGACACGTACGACACGATCGCAGCGGTGAAGCGATTAGCTCGCGACTTCGGGCCGTCGATTCCCGCGGTGCGGCTCGATAGCGGCGACTTGTGCGAACTGAGCAAGCAAGTTCGAGGGATTCTCGACGAAGCCGGGATGACCGGCACAAATATCTTCGCGAGCAGCGATCTGAACGAGTACAAGATCGCGGATCTGATCGCGCGCGGCGCCCAGATCGATTCGTTTGGAGTTGGGACCGAGCTCGCGACTTCGTATGACGCGCCCGCGTTGTCGGGGGTCTACAAGCTCGCAGGCATTGAAGAGCACGGCCACGTGAGCATGCGAATAAAACTGAGCCACGACAAGGCGACTTATCCCGGACCGAAGCAGGTTTGGAGGCTCACAGATGAGAGTGGCAGCTACAATCAGGACATCATCACACTCGCCGATGAACCGAATAACCGAACCGGCTCGTGGCATCCCGTGCTCAAGCAGGTCATGAAACAGAGCCAGGTGCTCGACGGCTTCGCGCTCAACCGAAGCAATCAGGTTGATGACACATCACTGACGAAGATGAGAGAAGCTCGATTCGCGAGCTTGAACGACGCTCGCGATCGCGCTCACGATGAACTAAGCCGCCTGCCCGATGAACTACTCGCGCTTGATTCAGAGGCGCGATACACTGTCGCATTCAGCGAGCAGCTCATCAGAGAAAAAGAGAAGCTTGAGCAGCAGATCGTCAGCACGCAGGAGGCGCAAGAATGAACGATCACATTCACGCGGGAACCCCGATGGGAGCGCAACTGGTAGAAGGCGGCGCGACGTTCCGCGCCTGGGCGCCGGGCGCGAAAGAGGTCTACGTGGTCTTGCGCGATTTCGACGTGCAATCGCCCACGGGCTGGAAGAAAAACGATCACGATCTCCTCATCCGGGACGCCAATGGATACTGGGCAGGGTTCTTCCCCGGAGTTGTCGATGGCAGCGAGTACCGGTTTTGGATCGTGGGGCACGGCGGCGAAGGTTTCAAGCGCGATCCTTATGCTCGCGAGCTTCAAATGCACGGTTACCCGGACTGCAACTGCATCGTGCGCGACCCGAACAGTTTTCCCTGGAACGATCAAGCCTTCCATCCGCCGGCCTTCAACGATCTGATCATCTACCAGTTCCACATCGGCGTCTTCTACGCCAAAGACGATCAAGGCCGGGACATCCGGCCCGGACGCGTCTCGAAATACCTCGATGTGGTCGATCGGATGAAGTATCTCGCAGACCTCGGGGTGAACGCGATCATGCCGTTGCCCTTCGTCGAGTTTCAGGGCGAGAACAGCCTTGGCTACAACGGCACCGATCTCTTCTCGCCGGAGATGGACTACGCGGTCGACGCAGCGGACCTCGCGCCGTACCTGCGTCGAGTGAATCAATTGCTGGCGGAGAAGACTTGCCCGCCGCTGAGTCCGGCGCAGTTGACCGGTCAAGTCAACCAACTCAAGGCGCTCATCGAGCTTTGTCATCTCTACGGCCTGGCCGTGATCGCCGACGTCGTGTACAACCACGCCGGCGGCAATTTCGACGATCAGAGCATCCACTTTTTTGATCGCCCGGCCAGTACGGATAACGGAGACAGCATTTACTTTTTGCGAGACGGGCATGCCGGAGGCCTGGTCTTCGCCTTCGGGAAACCAGAGGTCCGCCAGTTCTTGATCGACAACGCCAAGTTGCTGCTCGGCGAGTATCACGTCGATGGGTTTCGTTATGACCAGGTGACGGTGATGGACGAACACGGCGGCTGGTTCTTCTGCCAGGATCTGACCAGTACCTTGAGATTCATCAAGCCCAGCGCTATTCAAATTGCTGAGTACTGGGGCAACGAACGCTGGCGAGGCGTTGCGAATCCGCCGGACGGGATGGGATTCGACGCCGGATACAATGACGGGCTGAGGGACCGGATAAGGGGCGTGATCGAACAGTCCGCCGGCGGCAGCGAATCGCGAGTCAATCTCGAAGGCTTACGCGAAGCGCTCCAGCCGCCTAACGGTTTTCCAGCCGCCTGGAAGGCTTTTCAGTGTATCGAAAACCACGATCTGATCGACGCCAGTCACACGGGCGCCGACAGACAGCCGCGAATCGCCAAGCTCGCCGACCCAAGCAACTCGCGCTCGTGGTATGCGCGCAGCCGGTCCCGGGTTGCGGCCGGCCTGCTGTTGACCGCCCCGGGGATTCCGATGATTTTCATGGGACAGGAATTCCTCGAAGACAAGAATTGGACGGACAACCCTCACGCGGCGAATTTCATGATCTGGTGGGCTGGTCTTGAAGGCCTGGACAAAAACATGTCCGACCACCACAGGTTCACGCGGGACCTGATCTGGCTTCGACGCCAGCATCCGGCCCTGCGCGGCGAAGCGATCAACGTCTTTCACGTGCACAACGACAACCGGGTGATCGCCTTCCACCGCTGGCTGCCTGGAGCCGCGCGCGACGCCGTCGTCGTCGCCAGCCTCAATGAGAATACGTTTTACGATCACAGCTACGCTTTGGGCTTTCCGGGCGACGGCCGGTGGGAGGAAGTATTCAACAGTGATATTTACGACAATTTCTTTAATCCCAGTGCGCAGGGGAATTCGGGCGGAATCACAGCAGGCGGACCGGGCATGCACGGGCTTCCGAGTTCCGCGGGGGTCACGCTGCCTGGCAATAGCATTCTGGTTTTTGCCCGCGACAGGGGCGACCTTGGTGACTAGATGTGGGAAGGAGCCCGATCAAGCAGAGATGAAAACGGGAATCCCGGCTTTGCTCTATGTAGGCTGGCCTTGAACTATCCACCCCACTGCCGTGGGTGGGATTCGGGAAGCAGCCGATCGGCCTTGCTGTGTGGGCTGAGTATGAACAATCCACTCACTGCCGGTGGGATTCCCGGGGTTTTGACTCACTTTTGACATGACAATGTATCTTCCATCGGACACCCGATACGACACGATGCCCTATGAACGCTGCGGACGCAGTGGCTTGAAGCTGCCTCCGATCTCGCTTGGGCTCTGGCACAACTTCGGTGGAGTCGATCCGCCTGAGAATTCACGCGCGATGGCGTTGCGCGCATTTGATCTGGGAATCACTCACTTCGACCTGGCCAACAACTATGGCCCGCCGCCGGGATCGGCCGAAGAATCGTTTGGTCAGATTCTCAGGCAGGACCTCGCGCCCTTTCGAGATGAAATGATCATTTCGACCAAGGCAGGATATTGGATGTGGCCTGGTCCGTATGGCGAGTGGGGCTCGCGCAAGTATCTCCTTTCGAGCCTCGATCAAAGTCTCCGCCGCATGGGACTCGATTACGTGGACATCTTTTATCACCATCGGCCGGACCCCGAAACACCGCTGGAAGAAACGATGGGCGCGCTCGATCACATCGTCCGCAGCGGGAAAGCGCTCTACGTTGGGATTTCATCTTACACGGCGGATCGCACCCGGCAAGCCGCGCAAATCCTGAAGGCGCTCGGCACGCCCTGCTTGATTCATCAGCCGCGTTACAGTATGTTCGACCGCTGGATTGAAGGCGGCTTGCTGAACGTCTTGCGTGACGAAGGGATCGGGTGCATCGTCTTTTCACCGCTTGCCCAGGGGTTGTTGACCGACAAGTATCTGAATGGCATTCCGGCTGGTTCGCGCGCAAGCAAGCCCCACGGGTTTCTCAAGCGTGAACAGGTAACCGACGATAAGCTGGCTAAGGTTCGCCGCCTGCAAGATCTGGCTCAAGCGCGAGGCCAAACGCTGGCGCAGATGGCGTTGGCGTGGGTGTTCCGACATTCGGAGGTGACCTCGGCGCTAATCGGGGCGAGCCGGTGCGAACAGATTGACGACGCGGTCGGCGCACTCAAGAACTTGAACTTTGTGAGTGAAGAATTGCAGTCCATCGAGAAGATTCTGACCGGCTGATCACCGGCCAATCAAAAGGAGAGCATATGCCCCACGTTCACATCAACTACCTCGCAGTCGTAGTAGCCGCAGTCGCAGCGTTCGCAATTGGCGGGCTCTGGTATTCGCCGCTTCTGTTCGCCAAGCAGTGGGTGAAGGCTCACGGCTTCACCGAAGAACAAGTCAAAGAAATGCAAAAGGGCGCCGGCAAGGCGTACGCGGTCTCGATTGCATGCCAGTTGCTGATAGCTCTCGCGATTGCCGTGCTGGTGGGCTACCTGCAACTGGCCCTCTGCGTACAAGGACTCAAGCTGGCGCTGCTCATATGGGCGGGGTTCGCTTTCCCGCTCGGGCTGATGGCCACGATGTTCACGGACAAGAGAATCACCGTCTTCTACATCGATACCGGTTATCAGCTCGTCTACCTGCTGATCATGGGCTCGATTATCACTGTCTGGCATTGAAGCTACTTTGTGTTCGACTTGATCTGTACTGAAGGTCTCCCCGTGGCTACAATGAAAACACGGAGGGCATCGAGATGAAGTTGGGATTCCTTGACGCCGCATTGATCCTTGTCGACATCCAGAACGATTTCTGTCCAGGCGGCGCGCTTGCTGTGAGCGAGGGAGATCAGATCGTGCCGGCCGTCAATCGGCTCATCCCGAAGTTTCCGCTAGTGATTTCCACTCAGGACTGGCACCCGGCGAATCACATTTCTTTCAGGGAGCGGGGCGGCCCGTGGCCACCGCACTGCGTGCAGGGCACGCGAGGCGCTGAGCTTCATTCCGGCCTCGACACTGACAAGATCGCCCACTACTTCCGCAAGGCTTCGTCGCCCGATAAGGATGATTACTCGGAGTTCGCCGGCAAGGATGATCGAGGCCGCACTCTGGACGAGGTGCTCAGGAGTCACGGAGTGAGAAAGCTGTACGTTGCCGGACTCGCGACGGACTACTGCGTGCTGGAGACGGTGCTTGATGGGCTCAAGCATGACTATGAGGTTTTCGCGGTGACCGACGCGATGCGAGCCGTCAATGTGAATCCCGCGGATGGAGAGGCAGCGCTGCGTAAGATGGCGAGCAGCGGCGCGCATCTGGTGACGAGCGACGAAGTGCTCATTCTGCCCGGCAGTTCCGCCAAAGCAAGCTGAGCGGATGCCGCCGGTGATATCAAAGCTCAAGCCTGCTTTATGACTCCACTATCAACCACGTCCCCCTTCTCGCTGATTGATTTGAAGCCCATCTCGGTTTCATCGATTTCGATCAGCATAAACGAATTGTCCTGATCGTAACTGGCCGCACGCAATGGGCTCTTCATATCGATGCCGCCGCGCCGCTTCTTGCCGCCCGCCCCGGTTATGAAGTACTGAATACCCTGCTGCGGCTTGGTGCGTTCGTAAACGTGGTCGTGACCTGCAAACACCACTTGCACGTGGTAGCGAGTGAAGAGCGGCTCAAGCGCCGCGCGGAGGTTGATCTCCGAGCCGTGTTTCTTTCCTGACGAATACATCGGATGATGCATCGCGGCTATCTTCCATATCGCCCGCGACGCGCGCAATGAGTTCTCGATCCAGGTCGCCTGTCCCGCATCGAAGGCAGTGGAGTCGAGCATGAAAAAATCTACCAGCCCGTTGCCCCTGCCGATCGTGTAATAGTTCGACCCTCCCATATTGAAGAGCGGGTAGTTCAACTGGTCCTTGCGTCCCTCTTCCACGTCGTGGTTGCCAAGCACCGCATAAAACTTTACGCGCTCTTTCAACAGACCCTCAAACGGCTCCTCGAAGTGCTTGACGAAATAGCGCGCGCTGCCGTTCGGATAGATGTTGTCGCCGACCGCCAGCACCAGATCAAGCGCCGCCTTGCGGTGGGCGTCCAGCATCTGCGCGGCAATTGCGAACTCCTCGCTTTCGCCTGTGCCGAAGTCGCCGACTACGGCAAACCTCGTCTTGCTGTCGCCAGACCCGGAGCCGAACACGGACGCCGGCCTAAGTAAGGTTCCCGTTGCCAGCGTCGCCAGCGTGGCAATCGCCTGTCGCCGCGTTATCAATGCAGATGCCTTTCTATCCATGTCTCCCTGCTGATCCCTTCGCGTCCGCTGAGATTCAAGTTTTTGATTGGGGGTTAGATTATACTTCTGCGCATCGCTCAAGCAAGCTCGCAAGGTCCCTATTCGGCACCGCGAGCGGAAAACTTTTTGTGCCGCTTCACCCGCGGGCTCAGGCTGTAAAGCTCCACGATAAAGCGCGGCCCACGCAATCGCGTGGGGCACAAATCGAAGCCCGCAACCTTCGCCGGAACAAACCCAGCAGGTGGCGGCCACTCTTCAGGCGGCATTTCTTCCAACGCATAATCTCTCCAGTTGTCCCGGCGAAGCACAAGTATGTACTGAGGGCTCGACGTCTCGAACACGTCGACATTGAATCCCCTGCGCGGCGATCTGCAGATGACTTTCGCTGCAGATGAGAGCAGAACCGTTTCGTAGTAAGTGACGATCGTGTCGTCACGCGTCAGGGTGTTAGCCAGCGATGTGCTCGCTTCCTTTAGCGTGTACGTCGGCTGGAGCAGCCACGTCGAAATCTGCAGGCCCTCGATAAAAAGGAAGGCGCCTAAAAGAAAGGGCGCTGCGCGGCGTGCGTCCCGGATCAGCATCGAGACAACGACTCCGCAAACAACGACTGCTACCGACCCCGCTAACAATACCTTGTAATCTGTTGCTCTCCAGGATTCGGCGGCCAATCCCCAAAGCAAAAGCGCCTTATAGATCAAGCCCAACGAAAGAACGAAAAACAGCAGAACGAAGATTAGCCCGGATGCAACCAGCAAGCTCCTCTTGAATCGGTAGGGCCAGCGTCCGCGGCTCAAAGCTACTGCGATCGCGATCAGCCCTGCGATGATGATGAGCTTAGGCGCCCAGGATCCGGCGGAAAGAGGCGGCCCAAGCACACGCCACCTTACTTCCAGAACCCCAATCGTCGGCAGCAAGAACAACACCGTGAACCATCCAACCGTGCTCATCTGATAGTCCGCGTTCGCAAGTCCCTCGAGCGATGCCCAGCCTTTCTCCAAAACGCCGGCCGATAGCACAACCATCAAAAGCAATGCCGGGATGAATCTTCTCTCCGGCTGATAGCGCGTAATAGAAAGAAAGAACAAGTATCCGATCAAGAGCATCGCGCTAGTCATCTCCAGCTCTCCTGCGCCGCGGATTGTTTTCCTCAGCCCATTCCTCGAAGCGCCAACGACCAATAGACACAGCGACAAAACAGTAAGCGCCGTAACCAGAGGCGCCTGGGCGTAGAACGGCGAGGCGAGTAATCTCGGTATCGAGTCGATCAGACTGGAAGGCCTTGTCGACCACTCGGACCCCGAGCCGTTTTGCAAATTGAATCGTAACCAGTCGCCAAAGTTGGGCACGATGAAGAGAACCCCGTAAGCTGCTCCTGCCAGGCCTGTGCCGGACAGAAATAACAGGGCCTCTCGCCGGCTTACGGACTGTCTGATCGCCGCTGCTGCGACAGCCAGGACTAATCCCGGGACCAGATAAATGGCGGTTATTTTGGTCACGACCATTAGACCTAGAGAGACGCCGGCGATCAGGGCAAAGAAATAATGTGCGCGCCTGAGTGACCACAACCAGAGCGTGAGAGCAAGAAAGAACACCATCACGCTTTCGGTGAATCCCGTCCTGCTATACACGATATGAAGATTGCAGAAGCCAAGCAACGCGCTCGCAAAAAGGGCCGCTCTTGTGCTTATCTCCCGCCGAACCAGAAGGAAAAGCAGAAGCACAGTCAGCCACCCGCAAAGCGCCGACAGCATTCGCAGCGTCGTAAAGCTGATGCCAAACAGCTTGAATGTGAAATAGAGAAGAAGGTTGTACAGGTACGCTGAGTACAATCCTAGA
>JBGQGO010000229.1:0-8479 GCA_041497455.1 Blastocatellia bacterium
CCAGCCGCCGAAGATGAGAAAAAGCACCACGACGACGACAAATGCGATGACCAGGGCTGTTCTGCTCGATTCGTTCATGAGAACAACCTCCTCTACTACATCTTCATCTTCTTGTCATCGTGCATCTTTGACATTTCATCGAGATGCTTGAGAACGTTTGCGCTGTCCGCTGCGACTTGCTTGGAGTCGGGTTGATCAGCCTTAACATCCTTCTCAAGAGCGCTGACCGCATCCTTGAGCATCGAGCGAGGCATTTCCATGTCCTTCATCATCGCCGCCATATGCGAGCGCATCTCCTCGCTCATCATTTTCATATGCTCCCCATGATGCTCCTCCATCTGGTCGAGGCTCCGTTTTATCTCACCAACCGCGGCGCGGGCAAACTTAGCATTAAGCGGGGCGCTGCCTTCCGCCTGACTGTGCAGGGTTTTTGCGAACGTGCCGATGTTCTGCATATAAGCCATTGCCAAGGCATGGTGCGGCTCGTTCATCATGGCGGACATATCCATCTTGGACATGTCGTGTTGCATAGGCTTCTGTGCGTCATGCTGATGTTCTGTTTGTGCCAGCGCGCCCACTGCGCTGAACAGCATCAGCGCGATGACCGCAAGAATCGTTGTGTAAGCTTTTGTCTTCATGGTTGCTCTTTCCTTAGGTTCTCTACCGTTGTTAATTGAAAGCGTGGCGGCGAGACTGAACTCCGCCGCTCGCATGTTCGGGCCCGCCGTGCAGTTGCAGACGGACCTAGTTAAGTTTGTTCGTGCCGCTTTGGGAACCTGCAATCCCTAGCTTCCATCCTTGCTCTCGCTCATGCCCATCAGGTGATGCCGGAGCATAGTTCCACCGCTCTTCGTGATTGTTCATGATCGGCCATCCCGAGATAAACTGCTGTCCATTATTGGACAACTTAGAAAATTCATCTTCCGGGGACAAGCCTTCCCAATGCCGTCCGTACTCGAGAAGGAGTTCCCGGATCAGTCCACGCAAAAATGATTTCATCTCCGGCGCGAGCCATTTGAGGAAAGCCGCTTGCTCGCGCAACACTCGACTCGGCTACTGTCGTTGACTGACCGCGCGAGCCATCCGGTCTGAGTAGACGGACTTTGACTTCTCCGCCTCTTGCCGTGCGCTCCAACCAACTGACAAGCGCCGATCCGTCGGCCAGCATCAATACATCGACACGGCCAACCGGCGTTCCTTCATCCACTATTATCGGCTGGCCGAAGGTCGCGCCGGCATCACGAGAGAAGATTACCTTCACTCTCGGAGCATCCTTCGCCGCAGTGAACCACGCGACTGCTACTCGCCGCCCGTCAGCGGAAACCGAGGGGCCATTGACCGGACAACCGTGAATCTCCCAGTCATCAACATTCAATGTTCGCGGCTCTGTCCATCGCCCTTTGTAGAAGCGAACTAGTGAAATGTCGCGTATCTCTTTTTCGGAGCGATCCCGGTACACCACGATTGCTCCGTCCGGCGTAAGCGCAGCCGACGTTTGGCAACAATCGCAGACGCGTGAGTCCAGCAGCGCATCTTCAGAAAGCCTGCCTTTGGCGTCGATAGTTGTGTACCTCAGAGTCATTTCATTCGCAGATGATCCGTGACCGTCTTGTGAACTCTCTTTGAAGTTACGGCCGTCGAGCCACACTGCCGCCACGCGCCTGCTAGACCAGGGCAGCATAGAAACAAAGCCGTGCTCGGTCCTCGTGCCATCGCGATGCGGGAGTATTGGCTTGCCCCAGCTCTTGCCGTTATCGGTCGAGCGAGAGATGTTGATATCGTACGAGTGACCATCGGGACTGCCCTTCACCAACCAATGCGCAACAAGCGATCCGTCTGGCAGCGCAACCAGGGACGGGAAGTCGGCCCAGTTGACGAACCAATTCGCGCCCTCGGCAATCGTGCGAGGCGCAGACCAATTGCCTCCACCGCGCATTGCAAATCGCAGCCTGTGGCCTTTATCGCCCGCCGGTTCGATCCAAGTTAAGAAGACTCGTCCATCAGGCGCCGAGTACAGGTTTGGCTCACCACTGCCGGGCGCGGCAGGTGAATCAAGCGGTTGCACTATCACAGATTGCTTAGCCGGCTCCTGTTGGCTGCCCGACGGTTTGGCCGCTATTTGGGCCGGATGCTCGTGATGACCATCAGGTTCAGGTTGCGAGCGAGCCTCGGGTTCCGGATGCTGATGCTGTTCTTCTTTTCCAGCGCCGTGCTTGTGGCGAGCGCTCGCCGGCACGGCGGATTCGAGCTTCTTTCTAGCTTCGGGTGTGAGCGTGGGCAGCTTCCTGAGAAACAAGATCGTGTGCCAAATCTCCGCCGGCTTATGAGTCTTGCGAAAAGCCGGCATGGCTGTACCTGGAACGCCTCTCGAAATCTTGCGGAATAATTCCGCATCCGACTTCGACTGTACTTTATCGGAAGTCAGGTCCGCCGCGCTTACGGCTTTCCCCTTCTCAATATCAGCTTTGCCGGTCGAGCCATGACAGCTAGCGCAGTGCGCGTCAAAGTGGTCGAGGCCTAACGCGACGTTCTTCTCAGTCGGTTGTAGCGGGTTCTTAGTCTGAGGCCTCTGTGGAAGCGAGACGGCATACGTCGTTCGCTGGAATACAAAGTACCCGAGCGCGAGTGCGCAAAACACAACCATTACCGCGAGCTTGACCTCTCGCGACTCATGCGATTTCATACAGTTCTCCTTCCTCTAGCTTGACTCTAACCTCATGTCCATATCCTGCAGGATCATTACTACGCACTCCGCTGAGCCTGACTCTTGATCGGACGCCATTCGCCGGCCCGCACGCCGAGTTCGGCAAGCTTACTGCGCATCTCTTTCAAGCAACGCTCCTCGCACTCGTCGACTGGCTGATCAAATCCGTGCCGGTGCAGAATCTTCATGCTTAGGACTACCTCGGGCTGAAAGTTGCGCTGCGCTGATTCGTGTAGCGCACGGTCATAAGGCTCGATCTCGTAGCGAGAAGGCCGCTCTTCCTTTGGCATTATCCATTCGGCGATTTGGCGCAGGTCTTCGAAGGTTCGAATGCATCGAGGGCATCCAGGTGACAGGGTGCTTGTTCCGTGCTCGTGCGTGCCAACCAACTCGAGATCGAAGCCAACCTTGACTTGCTGACCCTTGACGATCAACAACTCGGGCCAGACCTCGTAACAGACACGGTGCATCTCGGCCATGTCTTTCAATCGCTTGACCGTCTCGTTTGAATCTTCTCTAGCCATGACATTGCTCCTTATCCGACGTCACTGTCCGGCCCCCGCTCCTGCGCGCGCGAGACGGTTGTAAACCCCCGCCAGCGCGGCAGCGACGAGGCCCGTTCCCAAGGTCCAACACGCCAGACCCCCAAAGAAGTTGCCCCAGGTGAGCGACCGCGTGATGCCGCTGAGGTCGGAATGGATGAGGTGGCCAGCAAAGTTCGTAGTCTGTTCTGGCGCTACGGCGACAAAGAAAGCGCAAATCAAAAAGAGCGCTGCCGCGATGATCGCCGCAGCGATTGCAAAGGCTCGTGTATCAAGTTTCATGATGACCCTCCTTTCGGTCATTGCTTACCTAGTTCAGCCGCTTCACTTCTTGAGCGACCGGATATGAGCTACGAGCTGATTGATCTGGTCACCGCTCAAGCTCTTTCCGAACGCGGGCATCTTACGCTTGCCTTTCGAAATCACGCCGGCTAGCTGAGCGTTCGATTGCTTCTGCACGCCAGCAGAACGGAGGTCTCGGACTGCGAGTTTCTTACCCATAGGCGTATTCCCGCTTCCATCTGCTCCATGGCAAGTTGCACACTTAGCCTTGAAGGTGGCCGCCGCATCCTCGGCGACTGCTGTTGTAGCCTGGGACTGATGTGGAAACAAGATCACGACTGCGAGCGCCGTGATGCCTAGCAATGCGATCGCCAATCCCTTTATTCTGTTCACTGAAAAACTCATGCTTTTTCCTCCTATTAAGAAAGTTCGTAGCCCGCCTTCATGCAGAATGTACTGACCCTGCAGCCATCCGCATAAATGCGGGACTACGAACCGGTTAACTACTCCTTCACCTCCGGCGACGCCGGAAGAATCGGCTTGTAGATCCTCGCCCACAAGTAGTCGTACACGGTGTCGTCCATCCGCTCTTTCAAGTCGAAGTTGTAGGTCTTTGTCGGACCTCCAAACTTCGGCTCATATGTAGTGACTGAGAATTGATAAGGACCCATTCGGCTGATGCTTTGTATGTCCGTCCATCGCCAGCGCCGCGAGCTCTTGGTCCTAACTGAATCGTATGCAACTCCGTCCGCGTAGATTCTTAACGTTCCCTGATCGCCGCCGAAGCTCTGCGGATGCCTAACCGGAATCGTGTACTGCGGGTTCTCTTCCGATTTAACGAAGCTGGTAGCCAGCGGCCTGGACACGCGGGCGAGCAAGAAGTCGTTCACGTCCTTGGACAGTTCACCCTTCAGCACCTTGAACTGGAATGTCTCATCGCGTCCGAGCGTCAGCAGCCTGCTTTCATAAGTGAGAACTGTGACTTGCGTGGGCGAGACGAGCTTGATCATCTTGATGTCGGTGTAAGTCCACTTTCGCGCGTGATCCTTATGAGTCGTTCTGTACTCGACTCCTTCACCATTGATGATCAAGTCTCCTTTGCAGGACTTGAACGTGTGGTTGTGTTCAACCGGGAATGTGAATTCCTGGGCAGATGCCAATCCGCCGGAGATCAAAATCGAAAGTGCTGCCCCGCTGAAGAGTCGGATGATTAGATGTTTCACAGCTACCTCCCTTGGTTGTTTCGGATTCCAATTCTGGACCATGCTGATAGCACAGCAGGCACGTAATTGCGCGTCTCAAGCGGGAGCAACCCGCGCCGCGACATCTCGTCAAAGTTGCGAACGCCTGTCCTGTCGATTATTCGTTGGACTCGTTGCTCACCAGCGTTATAGGCAGCAAGGGCGAGCTTCCAATCGCCAAACTGGTTGAAGAGAAAGCGCAGGTACCTTGCAGCCGCGCGCGTGGAATGCTCGGGGTGCGTGCGGTGATCGTTGCCCGGTTGCACCGTGAGGCCGTAGCGTACCGCCGTCGCCGGCATGAACTGCCAAATTCCGCGCGCTCCTTTGGGTGAAAGCGCCAGGGGATTGAACCCGCTTTCGACCAGCGCGACCGCGAGCAAACCAACCGGCACCTGTTCTTCTTCGAGGATTCGCGCAAGAGTTTCCTGGTATTGCTCGAGCCTAGCACGCACCGATCTGGGCACGGCGACCGCAAGACTCCCACCCGAAGAGAACTGGTCCCCATCGCGGCGAGATGGTGAATCGAGCGCGGCCCTCTCCTCTGCCACGAGCCGGAGCAGTTCGTCTATCAGAGCGCTGCGATTGAACTCACTATCGGCCGCAATGACTTCGGCTTTGCTTACGGCCTCGCGCGCGAGGTCGCGCTTGCCTTGCTGTCGCGCGGCCTTGCTCTCGTTGACCAGCTTTGAAGCTTCCAGCAATTGTTCGGCAGCGGCGGCGCGATGGTTGACTGATTCTTCGACGGCTCGCATCGCGCGAGAGACCGGGTCGTCTTGGGCTGGCGGGCTACCGGTTTGGGCGCGCGCTGTGCCGTGAAGCGAAAGTAACGCGGTCGCAGCGATTGCTGTGGCGAACCCAGTCTTCCTGTGTCTGGCGTGTTCGCGCTTCCGCCCTTGCTGCGCTTTCTGCGTTTGCTTCGCTGTATCGCCGTTTGCCCGCTCTGTCTGGTCTCGCTGGTTTCTGGTCGCGGCCCTCCATGCGATTGGCGATGCAATCATCGAGAGCACTGCAAAGAAGAGCACAGCGAAATACTCTGGACCGTCGATCACCCAACGGGTGAGGCCGAATGCCAGCACCGCGACCGCCATCTCGCCTGATGCAAGAGTCGATACCGCCATCAAGCGAGCGTCGCGAGCCGCGTGGCCGCCGAGCCTCGCTGCTATCGCGCTCGCCGCAAACTTGACGATCAAGGCGGCGATGATTACTCCAAGCAAAAGCGGCAACCGAGTGACGGTACGCCCGTGGGCTTGGAGAAACATCGGCAGGAACACAACCGAAAGGAATATGGCGGCGGCGGCTGGTTTGTAGCCTGCCACCCGCTTCCCGACCTCGCTTCGTGTGAACAACACTCCGGCCATGAACGACCAAGCCAGCGCGCCAAGCTCACCCAATGCCGTTCTGCCAAGCACGAACACAAGCACCGCGATCAGCAAGTAACCGAGTGCCGCGCGAGTATCCGAGAGACGAGGGCCGGCCTTTGCCGCGCGATCAAGGAACCTTGTTGCAATGAACCACGCGAAGGAGAAGAACAACGTGACCTTGACCATCTCGTAAGCCGCAACGATCGCGTAAGCCGAGGTCGAACTCGTGCGCCCGGCTACCTGTTGAAAGGCGCCGAGCAGATGAACGACGAGCATTAGTGCGCCGGCAAGAATCAGGGCCGCGACGAGTGCAGCCGCAGAGACGCCCGATTGTTTGTCGTTGGTCTCGGAGCGGAGCTGAGACGGCAACCAGATACTGGATGCCGCAATGGAAGCACCGATCACGATTGCCGGGGACCAATCTGCGCCTGTGACCTTAACGACCAGAACCGCTATAACGCCAAGCAGCACTAGCCCGGACGCCGCAACCGCGATTGACACCCTGTGCCCAGCCCGCAGCGCGTCGAGCTTCAAGCGAATGCCTGCAAGAAAGAACAGCCCGGTCAGCCCGATCTCACGAGCAAACACAAGGATTCGCTCGCCGGCGTCGCCTGCCAGGAGTTGCTCACGCCAGTGGCTCGGCGCGAGCAACGCGCCGATAGTCACTACCGCCAGCGCGATGCCGATGCCAGTCTGTTCCGGCAGCCCCCTGCGCCGAGCCACTTGCCCGCCGAGTAGTATCAAAAGAGCGGCGATTACTAACGTTGTAAGGAGCAAAGCCTGAATCATCAATCTCTCCTCAGCTATACTGTGACCGGCGTTTCCGGCCCCGTCGTCGGGTGCTTACGAACATCGAAGTACCATCGCCAGATCTCGTAGATAGCCGGGTACACGGCCAGTTCGAGGATGAACGAGGTGAAAATGCCGCCGATCATCGGCGCGGCGATGCGCTTCATCACGTCCCCGCCGCTGCCCGTTGACCACATAATCGGCACCAGCCCAGTGAACATAACGCCAACGGTCATGACCTTCGGGCGCAGCCGCTTGACCGCGCCTTGCAGGATGGCCTGCTTAAGGTCTTCCTTGTTCCTCATCAGCCCCTTCGCCCGCGCTTCGTAATAAGCGATGTCGAGATAGAGCAGCATGAACATTCCCGTCTCGGCGTCCACGCCCATCAGCGCGATCAGCCCGACCCATACCGCGATGCTCATGTTGTAGCCGAGGAAGTAAAGGAACCAGATCGCGCCCACCGCTGAGAACGGCACCGCCAGAAGGATGATCATCGTCTTCGCCACAGAGCGTGTGTTGAAAAAGAGCAGCAGGAAGATCAGAAAAATTGTTATCGGCACAACAACCAGGAGTCGCTCTTTCACGCGCTCCATGTTCTCGAACTGCCCACTCCAGATGAGCTGGTAGCCCGTTGGCAGTTCAACCTGGTCGCGGACCACTTTCTTGGCGTCGGCTACATAGCTCCCGATGTCACGTTTGGTCGTGTCGAGGTCTACATAGACATAGCCGGACAGGCGTCCGTTCTCGTCTCGGATCATGGCCGGGCCGCTTACGAACGTGAGGTCGGCAATCTGTGCAATCGGAATTTGCGCGCCACCCGGAGCCATCACCAGGATGCGACTCAGACTATCCAGACTGCTGCGATAGTCTCGCAGGTATCGGACGTTTACCGGATACCGCTCGCGGCCTTCGACCGTCGTTGAAACGTTCTCGCCGCCGATCGCGGACATCACCACATCGTTGGCCTGGTCGACCGTGAGGCCGTAGCGCGCAAGCTCCTCGCGTTTGAGCGTGAAGTCCAGGAAGTAACCACCTGCGGCGCGCTCGGCGAACACGCTCTTTGTTCCGGGGACATTCTGCAAAAGCATCTCGATATGTTCACCGAGGTTCTGCACTTGCTGGAGGTCGGCCCCCATGATCTTGATGCCGATCGGTGTGCGGACGCCGGTCGTGAGCATATCGACCCGCGCCTTAATCGGCATCGTCCAGGCATTTGATACGCCTGGAATCTGCATCGATTCGTTGAACCCGCCGGTACCGTAAACCAGCTCGTCCGTGCTTTTGTGGTCGGGCCAGGCTTTGCGAAGTATTCCTACCAGCCAATGGGGAGCCCACGACGAATACCATCGCGGCGTCTTTGGCCATTCGGTATTTGGTTTCAGAACAACCACCGTCTCCATCATCGAGAATGGAGCGGGGTCGGTAGCGGTCTCGGCCCGGCCAGCCTTACCGAAGACGCGTTCGACTTCCGGGAAACTCTTGAGCACACGGTCCTGGACCTGGAGCAGCTTCTGCGCTTCGGTGACTGACATGCCGGGCAGCGTAGAGGGCATGTAGAGA
>JBGQGO010000230.1:0-8476 GCA_041497455.1 Blastocatellia bacterium
GCAAGGTACTCCGCGACGCCGCTTTTGTTCGCGAATTCTAAACACCCAACCAAAGCGGCGTCGCGGAGTACCTTGCCGCCGCACTCCAAAGAGGCAGCCGCAGTCCAAAGAGATGACGACACCTGAGAAACAAGTCCTCGCGCGGGTCGATGAACTCGCCGACGAGATGGTCGAGTGGCTTCGCGGGCTCGTCCGCATTCCTACTGTCAACCCGCCGGGCGACAACTACAAAGACTGCGCGCACTTTGTCGGCGACAAGCTAAGAGAGTTTGGCTATGAAGTAAGCTTTATCGAAGCGGCCGGCCGCCCCGAATGCACACCCGAACATCCACGCGTCAACGTCATCGGTCACCTGAACGGCTCGCGCTTTCATCCAACGCTTCACTTCAACGGTCACATCGACGTGGTGCCGCCGGGCGCCGGGTGGACGCTTGATCCTTTCGCGGCTGAGATGCGAGATAACCGAATTTACGGCCGCGGCGTGACTGATCAAAAGGCCGGGATCGCCGCGTCGTTGTTCGCAGTCGAAGCGATTCGCCGCGCTGGATTCAAGCTCGCCGGGTCAGTTGAACAGAGCGCGACCGTCGATGAAGAGAGCGGCGGGTTTGCCGGCGTCGCGTACCTTGCCGAGCACGGTTATGTGAGGCCCGATCTTGTCGATTATGTGATCATCACCGAGCCGCTCGATTACGATCGGATATGCTTGGGTCATCGCGGCGTGTATTGGTTTGAAGTATTGATGCACGGACGAATCGCGCACGGCAGCATGCCGTTTCTCGGGGTGAGCGCGATCGATCGTATGGCCCGGCTGATCGAGCGAATCGAACGTCAGCTCAAGCCTAAGCTTGCCGAACGCCGGACTCGAATGCCGGTCGAGCCGGAAGGCGCTCGCAGCGCGACGATCAACGTGAATTCGATCTTCGGCGGACAAGATCCTGATTCGCCTCAAACGCCCTGCGTCGCCGATCTGTGTCGAGCAGTGTTCGACCGCCGCTTCCTGATCGAAGAAAGTCTGGACGACGTCCGTCTGGAGATCATCGAACTGATCGAGCAATTGCGCGCCGAAGACGCCGAGCTTCAATATGCGTTGAAGGACTTGATGATCGTCCATCCGACGATGACCGCGCCCGACGCGCAACTCGTAAGAACGATGCGCGAGGCCGTGAACGAAACGATAGGCCGCGAGGCGCCGTTGATCGCGAGCCCGGGCACTTATGATCAAAAGCACTTCGCTCGTATCGCGGGCATCGAGCAGTGCATCGCATACGGGCCGGGAATTTTGAAACTCGCGCATCAGCCTGATGAGTATTGCGAGATCGAGCATCTGGTGTCGGCTTGCAAGGCGATGGCAATCGGGACCATGAGACTATTGCAACTAAGTGCGCAACACATCCCCATCGAACGCGACGCGGACATCGGAAAGTCTGGCTTGATCCGGTAATATTGTTGACCCCTTGTTTCGCATAGCTACTCAGCGTATACTGCTCTCCACCATGCCCATCGATGTAATACATATCAACACAAAGCTGCCGTTGAATTGTTTTAAGGCGAAAAGCGGCGATTGGATTGCGGAGTGCGAACCTCTTGGCATTACAATCCAGGCTGAGACTTGGTCTGAATTGATGGAAGATATTGGATATACGCTCGATGCAATGTTTCAAGATCTTCTCACCTCAAACGAGTTAGAAAGGTTTCTACGAGATCACGGCTGGGAAGCTGTCGGGCAAATTCCCACTCAGCCCGATCGAGCCGTAAGGTTCGATGTGCCATTCATCCCCGCACTTGTTGGAACGCCCGCATGATCCGTAGAGAGTCCTTTATCAATAAGATCCGGGGTCTGGGATACACCTATAAAACCCAACAGAAGGAACCACACTCTGGCGACAATCCGGTACGACTAACTTCATGTCGGTGCCGATGAGGGACTGGCTGACAGACGAGTACGTCACATCCGCTCTAAGACAGGCAGGATGTACAAAGGAAGAGGTTGAAGCCCTTCCTAGCCTCAGCAAAGACCTAGTCTCCAGCAACGCAGGAATATCAGACGACCGTGATATTGCAAAGAAGCGGCGGTTTTAGTAGAACTGAAATCAATCGTATTCAGAAGCTGGTCGAGGAACATCGCGAAACATTGCTGGAGAGTTGGGATGAGTTCTTTAACGGCTGAGCCCAGGGCGCAGGACATTCGAGTCACCGACGACTGTCTGTCGGTCGATCTAACCGATGGCCGAACCATCTCGGTACCGCTCGCTTGGTATCCCAGGCTGCTTCGCGGAACGAGCGAAGAGCGAAGCAACTGGCGCTTCATCGGCGATCGAGAAGGAATCCATTGGCCCGATCTCGATGAAGATATCAGTGTGGAGAATTTGCTCCTCGGCAAACGGTCCGGTGAAAGCCCGAATTCTTTCAAAAGGTGGCTGGACGCACGCGTCGCGGTCTGATCTTCGAACCAACGGTTCGGGAGGCTCAACCGGCGGTCGCGCCAGCAAGCTGCTTCAACAGCCTCAAGATCGGAGGAGCGATCGTGACTAGACCAACTCGACGTGACGTGTTGCGCGGCGCAATCACCGCAGCAGGCATTAGCGTGTTTGCGCCGTCACGCACGGGAGTCGCTTCTGAACTTTCAGAGGGCGATGCTGCTCCGAGTACTGGTGCTGAGCAGCGCGCCATCACCGATGTAGCGGGTATCAAAGTCGGGCACTTCACCGATTCGCGAAGGCCGACGGGCTGTACCGTGATTCTCACTGAAGAAGGCGCCGTTGCGGGTGTCGATGTTCGAGGCGCGGCGCCGGGGACTCGCGATACTGATCTGCTCAATCCAATCAATACAGTTCAAACGGTTCACGCGATCATGCTCGCGGGCGGAAGCGCGTTCGGGCTCGATACCGCGACCGGCGCTATGCGTTACCTTGAAGAGCACGGCATTGGCTTCGACATGCGAGTGGCTCGCGTGCCGATCGTGCCGGCGGCGATTCTCTTTGACCTCGGGGTGGGCGACGCGAAGATTCGGCCGGACGCAGAAGCCGGATACAAAGCCTGCAAGGCGGCGGCGACAACAGCCCCGGCCGAAGGCAACGTCGGCGCGGGCGCGGGAGCTACGGTCGGCAAGCTGTTTGGGATGTCCCGCGCGATGAAGAGTGGCATTGGAACGTCGGCGATCAAACTCGACGGCATTACGGTCGGGGCGATAGTGGCTGTGAATGCAATAGGCGACGTGTTCGATCCATCAACCGGAAAGCCGATCGCCGGCGCGCGAACAAAAGATGGCAAGTCGCTGCTGAATTCGATGGCGGCGATCCTGCGAGGCGAGCCGTTACCGCCCGTGCTTGCCGGCGCCGCGACAACGATCGGAGTTGTCGCGACCGATATCGTGCTCACGAAAGCACAGGCCTCGAAGGTTGCGCAGATGGCTCACGACGGGTTAGCTCGGACGATAAATCCGGTGCACACGGCTTATGATGGCGACACGATTTTCGCGCTCGCCACGGGCAAGTCTTCGAAAGCGGCGAACGTGACGTTGATCGGAGCGCTGGCAGCCGAAGCGATGGCCCAGGCAGTCGTGAGAGCGGTCCGCGCAGCGCGTGGGATACCTGGACTGCCCAGCGCAACAGAACTGTAGCACTTGAGTTCTTTGCGGTTTTGCGGCTTGGCGTCATTGCGTGAAACGGTCTCGCGCAAAGTCGCAAAGGCACGCCAAGCTGCAAAGAATGCCGGCCAAGGACAACGCAAAGCCTGATGACCTTCCTCCTCATTCTCATTGCCTACGCAGCTCTGATGATCGGGCTCGGTGCAGTCGTCTCGCGGCGCGTGCGAGGCTCCAGCGATTTCTTTGTAGCGGGGCGAGGACTAGGCGCAGGGTTGATCTTCTCAACGTTGCTTGCGGCGAACATCGGCGCGGGCTCAACGGTCGGAGCGGCGGGGCTCGGTTATCGAGATGGATTGTCTGCATGGTGGTGGGTTGGGTCGGCGGGGCTCGGCTCGGTGATACTCGCGCTGACGGTCGGACCGAAGATTTGGCAAATCGCGAAGGAGCACAACCTTTACACCGTCGGCGACTATCTCGAGTTTCGCTACGACAGAAGCGTTCGCGGCGTGATGGCCCTGCTGCTTTGGTTTGGGTCGCTTTCGATTCTAGCGGGCCAGTTGATCGCAGTCGCGTGGATACTCAACGTCGTTGCGGGCGTGAGCAAGCCCGTCGGATGCTCGATCGCAGCGGTCGTGATCACTACCTACTTCACGCTTGGAGGCTTGCACGCGACGGCTCGCGTCAACGTGTTGCAGTTGACCGTTAAGATCGCCGGCTTCGTGGTCGTGTTGATTTACTTGCTTGGCGCGGGCAACGGGCTCACGGGTTTGAAGGAGAGCGTGACCCCGACGGTCGGGGCCGAGCACGTCGAGGCTTACTTCGGGCTGGCAGGTCAGGGCTGGTCCGCTGCGATCGGCTACCTGGTGATCCTTGCGCCGTCGTTCGTCATCTCGCCGGGCTTGTTGCAAAAGATCTTCGGCGCACGCGACAAGAGAGCGGTTCGCGTCGGGGTCGGATTAAACGCCGCGGCTCTGTTGGCTTACGCCATTGTGCCGGTGCTGATCGGCGTCATCGCGCGAGCCAGGTTCCCGGGGCTGACAAATCACGAACTGGCGCTTCCGACGTTGCTGACTCAAGCGCTGCCGCTATGGCTGGGAGCGTTGTTGTTGGGCGCGATCTTTTCGGCTGAGCTGAGCGCGGCCGACGCGGCGCTGTTCATGTTGAGCACGTCGTTGAGCAAAGACCTTTACAAAGCCTTCCTCAATCCGGCGGCAACAGATGAGCGGCTGATGCGAGTCGTTAAAGCTTCGGCGATCGCTTGCGGAGTTGCAGGCGCGATGTTGGGGAGTTTTCTACCGACGGTGATCTCGGCGCTGAAGATCTTCTACACGCTTCTGGCGGCGGCGCTGACTCTGCCTCTGATCGCTGGGTTGTACACTCGAAAGGTGAAGGCGCGTTCGGCGATTCTATCGATGCTGGTTTCTGTTGCGACGACCTTCGCGGTCGAACTGATCTCTGAAGGACGCGGAGTGCTAGGCGTGCCGCCGCTGATTGTCGGCATTGCCGTAGGCGCAGTGGCGATGATGAGCGTTAATGCAGTTGAGGAGCGTCAGTGACTAGCGGGTTGGGTGCGTCTTTTGGACTGCGGCGACCTTTGGACTGAGGACACCTCTTTGGACTGCGCCGCCCTCGTGTGGGCCTTTGTCTTGAGGATGCGTGGCGGCGCTTTTGCCTGTGATTGTGAACAGCTATCTGCCCGAGGCAAAAGCGCCGCCGCCCATTCGCGGAACAATGGACCACACGAGGGCGGCGCAGTCCAAAAAGGTGTCCTCAGTCCAAAGAGGCCGCCGCAGTTCAAAGCTACCGGAATGCGCATGAGGCGAAGGGAATGGACTACAAAAACCTGTTTAGCCTCGACGGCCGCGTAGCAGTAGTCATCGGCGCGGGGTCGGGCATCGGCCAATCCGCTGCTAAGGGCCTGGCGGCTCACGGCGCGTTCGTTGTTTGCGCTGATGTGCAACAAGAAGCAGCCGAGAAGACCGTGGGTGAGATCGCTGGCAGAGCAACGGCGATGCCCGTTGACATCACGCAAACCGAAAGCGTCGCGGAGTTGTTTCGCGCCGTCATCGATGAGCAAAAGCGCCTGGATATAGTTGTCACGACGCCGGGCGCTAATGTGCGCAAGCCAATCGCAGACTATCAAGACGCCGAGTTCGACCGAGTGATCGAGCTGAACTTGAAAGGAACGTTTCGGGTCTTGCGTGAAGCGGGGCGGATCATGTCGCAGCGCGGCGGCGGGAGCATCATCGCTTTCTCATCGATTCGCTCACAAGTGGTCGAGCCGGGACAGGGCGTGTACGCCGCTACAAAGGCCGGCATCGTGCAGATGGTGCGCGCGCTGGCGGCGGAACTCGGGACAAGCGGAGTCCGCGTGAACGCGATTGCCCCGGGAGTTGTCGAAACGCCGCTGACGCGGCCCATCAAAGATCACCCCGAATGGTACGCAGCATATGCTGCGAAGAGCGTGTTTGGTCGATGGGCTAGCGCCGATGAGATGGTAGGGCCGGTTGTTTACCTGGCGTCAGACGCGTCGAGCTACGTCACGGGTTCGGTGCTGTTCGTTGACGGTGGATGGACGGCGGTGGACGGGCGATTCGATCCGCCGCTCTGAGTGGTTTCTGGTTTGTCGTTTTCTGGTTTCTCGTTTCTGGTTTCTGCAACATTCGAAGCTCAACTAGAAAACAGGAACCACAAACTTATAGAAACCAGAACTGGAAAACTACAAACCAGAAACCGGAAACCAGAAACCAGAAACGGTTAGACGATCCGCCCGTCCACGATGTTGATTATCCGGTGTGCCAGCGCGGAATTCTCAGCGTTGTGCGTCACCATAAAGACCGTCTGCCCCTGCGCGTTGAGCTTCAAGAACACTTCCATAACTTCGCGGCCAGTTTTTGTATCGAGCGATCCGGTCGGTTCATCAGCAAGAATCAACGGCGGCTCGTTGACGATCGCCCGAGCGATCGCCAGCCGGCCTTGCTCGCCGCCTGAAAGTTGATTGGGCAACCGCGACGCTTTGTCCGCGAGCCCGACCTTCTCTAACACGTTCATCGCGCGGCCGCGTTTCTCCTTCGCGCTCGAGTTCGTGGTTGCGAGAGGAAGCATCGCGTTTTCGAGCGTGTTCAGATAAGGCATCAGGTGATGCTGCTGAAAGACGAAGCCCAGGTATTCACGACGAAAATCCGCCCGGCGCTCATCCGCAAGGCCGTACACGTCTATGTCATCGACGAGCACGCGGCCTTCGGTGGGATGATTCATCGCGCCGACTATCGTGAGCAGCGTGCTTTTGCCCGAGCCTGAAGGACCCATCAGACAGACGAACTCGCCTTCGGCGATTTCAGCGTTGACGTCCGAGAGTACGCGAACAGCAGCCGAGTCGCCGTTGGCTTCGTAGACCTTGGTGACTTGTTCGATTGTGACAAAGGGCATGGTGAGTTTCGCGCAAAGCCGCAGAGTCCCGCGAAGGCGCAAAGAACAAAGTCACACGTAGCGGACGGCTTCCGAGGGGTCGAGCCGCGACGCGCGAACTATCGGATAGAAGCTGCTGATGGTGCCGATTACCAACCCGGCGGCAACTGCTACGAGGGCAAGCACAGGCTTGAACTCAAAGACGACCCTGGTCTCCGCGAAATAAGGAAGCGCGACCCAGCTTGCGAGCAGCCCGGCACCCCAACCCAGCAAGCCGCCCAGCAGGCTGATCACCGCGACCTCGATCATCAGCCCCTTGATGATGTGAGCCCGCCGAAATCCGATCGCTCGAAGCACGCCGATCTCTTTAGTGCGCTCGATGACCGAGCCCATCATCGTGGTGAAGATCATCAACGCGCCGATCGACAGCACCACCGCCGAGACGACGGCCGAAAACCTAGTCAGCCGCTCGACCGTCTCCGAGCGTGCGCGAACCGACTGCTGAATCGCCGAGACCTTCGCGTGTGGGATTCGTGCGCTGATCTGCGCGACGATGTCGCCGATCGGGCAGTCCTTGCACAACGCGCTCACTTCGATGAGGCTCAACTGGCCGGGCTTATTCAACAGCGCTTGAACGTGAGCCAACGAACCAAAAATCATCCCATCCTCAGGCCCGCCGGTTTGCGAGATCACACCGGCCACCTGATGATCCTGGTCAGCGATCTTCACCCGGTCGCGAACGATCTTGAATTGAAACTGATCTTCGCTGCTTTCGTGCGAGCCTCCGTGTGAGACGTGTTGCTCCGTACCGGGCGAGGCCGGCTCGATTAGCGAGAGGGCGCGCGCGACTTCGTAGCCGACCAGCAGTTCTTGCTCTCCTTCGGGGTTGCGCCCGGCGATGTGCCACCAGCGCTTGAGGGTCAGCTCGCTGTCGAAGTCGACGCCCGCGAGAAGGATTTCGCGACCCTCGACCCCCACTGCTCCTAGCAATTTCGGCGAGACGTTGCTGATACGATTGCGAAACGGAATGTCCAGAACGCTGTTCGCGTCTTCGTTCTTGAGTTGCTTGACGTCAAAGGAAACGCTCGAGACCGACACCCCGCCGTAGTCCAGCGAGAGGCTGTTTGACTGAGGCACGACGACGATGTTCGCGCCGAAGCGATCGAGCTGCGAGCCGATTTCTTCTTTGATCGAACTGCTCAAGCTCAGAAGAGCGACGGCAGTGCCGATGCCAATCGCAATGCCGATCGTTAAGAAGATGGCTTTGCCTTTGCGGCGTTTCAGATTCGCAAACGCGATTGTGCTTATGCGCATAACGGGTTGGGGTTCCTCAGCGTCATTCCATAGAATCGGCAGATCTCAGGCATGCGTAATCTCGCGCTGGAGTTCCGGGAACATTTCTTCCGGACTTTTACCGGTGAGCCTCATATACAGGGAGTCCGGGCACAACTCAATCTCGTCGCTCCACTGAATCTCTCTTCC
>JBGQGO010000231.1:0-8442 GCA_041497455.1 Blastocatellia bacterium
CACCCACGGCAGTGGGTGAATCGTTCAAGCCCAACCTACAAAGGCAGCAAACCGGGACAATCCACCCACATCCCCCAACTGAAGTTGGGGGTATTCCGCGGACTTTTCGCACAGTCTCTGCCGTGGGTGGGATTCGCGCAAGACACTCTTATGGTCGTCCCATTCTTAATCATACCCTTGCTAGTCAGGCCCGGATGCTCAAGAACAGAAGGGGCAACTATTCCGGAGCCTCAAGGTGTCGTGACCAGCGGCAGTTCAATGAAACTCGCCTGACCGGGCGCGTGGTAAATCCGCTGCACTGCCTTCTTGTAGTCCCCGGGCTTGGCCCAGAAGATGTTCGGCACGAAGGTCTGCGGATTGCGGTCGTAGAGCGGGAACCAGCTCGACTGAATCTGCACCATAAGCCGATGGCCCGTCAGAAAAACGTGATTTGCAGTCGGCAGAGCCCAACGGTAGAGCAATGGTTGATTCGACGCGATGGGCTTGGGAGTCTCGAAGCTCTCGCGATAGCGGCCGCGGAAGATGTCTGCTGAAATCATCAACTGATAGCCACCCATGTTCGGCTGGCCAGCCACTTCATCTGGATAGAGGTCGATCACTTTAACCACCCAGTCGGAGTCTGTCCCGCTGGTCGAGGCAATCAGATTGACGATCGGCTGGCCGCTGATTTTCACAGGCGCGGTTATGACATCGGAGACGAACGCGACGACGTCCGGGCGGCCGGAAGCCTCACGTTGATCGTCCACCAACCACCGTGACCAGGAGGTACCGTCGATTGGACGTGCGCGGTAGGGCACGGGCTTGGCGGGGTCCGAGACGTATTCCTCGTACGGAGCAGGATCGCGGGATATCGGCACATTGAGACTCAGCTTGAGTCCAGCGTTGAAGTACAGAGGTGTTGGTCGGACCGTGCATCCGCTCGTGCAACCCGCCGGCCACGAAGGCAGACGCAGCCACGCATTCGTTCCGGTTTCAAAAGCCACCACCGGCGGCATATCTGCTTTCGGCGCGCCATCCTTAAGATACTGATCGAGGAACGGGCGCAGAATCTCCCGCCGAAAATAGAGCGCGGTATCGCTGTCGAATTTGATCGCGCCGAGCGAGCTGCCATCCTTGATCTCCTGCCCGTGGTGCCAAGGGCCCATCACCAGGAACACCTTGTCGTTGTTAGTGTCCTTCGGCTTGATCGCTTTGTAGACGGCGATGTCGCCGTAGATGTCCTCCTGATCCCACAGGCTGTGCACCAGCATTACCGGCACTTTCAACGGCTGCGCCGCCAGGATCTTGTCCACTGCCTGGTCTTGCCACCACGCGTCGTAGGCCGGATGCTCGAGAATCTTTCGCCAGAAGCCGATTTGTTCGAGCCCGCGCCGACGCCCAAGCTCGCCCGCCGAGCCCGCCTGCATGTACATGTCGTAGTCGTCGAAATTACTCGTCCACCATTTGATATCGTTCGCGCGAGTCGCCTGCTGGTCGTAGATGTAGCTCATGTTCGGCTGCCTGAACGCACCGTTGTGAAACCAGTCATCGCCCATCCAGCCGTCGACCATCGGGTTCATGGGAACAGACACTTTCAAAGCCGGGTGTGGATTGACTAAAGCCATCAACGGCAGGAATCCGTCATAGGAGATTCCAAGAATGCCGACCCTGCCATTGCTCTCGGGAACATTCTTCACCAGCCAGTCGATGGTGTCGTAGGTGTCGGTGGCGTGATCGACCGGCGTCGGGTTTTGCGGCCCGTGCAGAGGGCGATTCATCACGTAGTCGCCCTCTGAGCCATACTTGCCGCGTATGTCCTGGACCACCCGGATGTAGCCGCCTTCGACGATCACATCGGTGGCGTTGTCGTAGCCGTAGAGGAGGGGGCCCAGGTGAGAACTCTGTGCATGGCCCGTGAGTTCCGTTGCGTTGTAAGGCGTCCGAGTGAGAAGTATCGGCGCGCGGTTCGCGCCCTTTGGCACGAGTATGACGGTATGCAGCTTCACGCCGTCACGCATGGGAATCATCACGTCCTGCCTGATGTATTCGAAGCCGTGGTTGGTTGGTACGAATTTGTCCGGCGTTTCGCTCGGCAGGTTAGGATACTGCTTCTTCTGATCCGCCTTCTGTTGGTCGGCGCCTGAGGTTTGACCTAAGACGCTGCCACTCCCCAGGACATACCACACGACGATCAGGACAACGATTATGCGCTCTCGCTTCATAAACTTTCCTCCAAGAGATTCCATAGCTGATATGCATACCAAGCTTACGGCGAAGTGACGCCAAGCTAGATAGCAAACCCTGAAAGCTGTTTTAATGCAAGCTTACAACGGCGAGGCGATGAGTGGCCCCACTCTCTTTGGTCGAATCGATCTTGGAATTGTCGAAGGCCGTCACCCGCTCTGCAGGTTCGATTCGCACGCATCTCGGTCCGGGTGCTTCACTCCCGAACGCGCGAACGCGCTGTCGCGGCGATTCGTTGCTCCAGAGCCGAGGCGCCTCCGACGTCCGACATCTGACTTCTGACCTCTGACCTCTGACCTCTGACTTCTGACTTCTGATATTCAGATCCTTGCACGGCTCAAGTTCGCCGACACAGCATTGCGGCCACGCAAGCCAAACGACTGACCCCCATCTTGAACGTCTCTGATATTCGAGAGAGCTTCGCGTGGTTTGAGAAGCTCGGGTGGAAGAAAGCATGGGACTGGCCTCCACGATTACTTACTCCACACTTTGGACGACCTTCCATCATTTCCTCTTCGGCGCCGCCTCCATCAAAATCGCGAGCGCTCTTTTGAAAGCCTGCGTTCCCGGCCCGCTGCCCCTGTAGTGCCCAAGCCGCACCACCACCAAATCATGCGAAGGAATCATCATCGTCCACTGCCCGCCCGCGCCGGCCATGTAGTAAGCCTCGTTCGGCACGGGATACCCGCCGTCACCGTTGATCCAAAAGAAGGCGCCGTAAATGGGGCGCTTGTCGGCTTCCCACGCGGGCGCCAGCGTGCTCACGAATTTGACGAATCCCTCGGGCAGAATCCGCTCACCGTTCCACACGCCATCCTGCAGATAGAGATTGCCAAGCCGCGCCCAATCACGTCCCGATGCAAACTCATACCCCTGCGTGAGGAAGTTTCCATACGGGTCCGTTTCCATCACCATCGTCCGGATCCCGATCTTGTCGAACAGCGCGCGCCGTGGAAACGACAGATACTCCTCGCCCTTCTTCTCGGCCGCCAGGCGAATGAGATAGTTGATCAAGACTGGATCGCAGTTGCGATAGCGGCCCACCGTGTTCGGCGGCCACTGCTGCGGCCGCGTGGCCGCGTAGTGGAATGAGTTGACGCCGCCAGTGTAGAGATACAGGTGGTCTGGATACCCGAGCGACGGGTCGTAGTCGGGATCCTGCGGCGCTCTTATTCGCAGACCGCTCGACATATGCATAATGTCGGCGATGCGAATCTTGGCGCGCGGATCGCCGGCGCTTTGCCATTCGGGAATAGGCGCTGGCTGCCAAAGGTCGTAGACACCCTGCTTGACGAGGATGCCCATTAGCGTGGCGGTGAGGCTCTTGCCCATCGACCAGCTCTCGAGCGGCGTGCGCGCGGTGATGCCTTCGCCATAACGCTCGGCGATGATGCGGCCTTTCCATGTCACCACGAAGGCGGCCGTCAAGCCCGCCGCGGGCTCGAAGGCGGCGTCGATCGCCTGCTTCAACTTGCTGGCGTTGATCTCCGGCGGCAAAGGGTCTTTGGGCAGCACATCGCCCATCGGCCACGGCTGTGTTGAGGGATCCGGCAGCCGGCTCTTGACGGTGATCGGTTTGAAGCTCAATGAGTCTGCGCCAGAGGGAAGCGTTACGCACCCTTGGTCGCCAAGGTATCTGGCAATTCGCTTCACACCGTTCGGGAGCGTGACAGTGAC
The DNA here is from genome assembly GCA_041497455.1 of Blastocatellia bacterium. Lineage (GTDB taxonomy): Bacteria > Acidobacteriota > Blastocatellia > UBA7656 > UBA7656 > Onstottus_A. The sequence goes on from JBGQGO010000231.1 coordinate 3,901, forward strand.
GGACTTGTTAGCGCGATCGATGACGGGTTTGCCCAACTTCGCACGCTGCTCGAAAGGACCGGTGAAGCCACCGACGTTCTTCGCGGCGAAGTCGGGATCGAGACCCGTAATGAACACGGCTGAGCACATGACTTTGGCGAACCCCGCGGCGTCGTGTTCGAGCGGATCGCCGGGAGGCGGTACGTATGGCGTGCGGAGCTCGAGTGATTTCGCCCGCGCGATTAGTGCATCGCGAGGCGAGGTCTGCGTCTGCGCCATCACAGTGACAGCTACGCTCACTGCGATCGTTTCTGTCTTTAGTGTCGGCCCTGCCGATAAGATCAATGTCAGCAGCAACGCCATCGCTATCGCTTGGATCCTCATTGCTCACCTCCTGGTTCACGTAATGAAAGCTTGAGTCTGAAATCAGAGCAGACTTGAACTCCGCTTGAATCCGGTCGTAGGCGTTCCTCCCAAACGATACCCGAGACCGTACATGAAACCTCATTGAGAGCAGCGACGCCAGGACTTTTTGAGAAACTCGCGAGCGCTTTGAGCCAACGCTTTGCTTCCCTGTTGAGATTTTCGAGCCTGTGGATCTACCACAACGCTGGAAGGGTGGAGGCATAAAACCACGGGTGAGTCCGCGAACCCGCGGACCGACGAGGAAGACAGCCTCTAACCCACGAAGCGGGTGGCGGCGTTCGACAATTGCAAGGTCAGTGGGTCCGTGGCCGGCGGCTTCGATGATTTCTCCCGAACCAAGTCGCGCCCGGGTTTCCACCACGGGTTCGCGGACTCACCCGTGGCTAGGTTCCGTCACCCGCTACGCGGGTTCGCGTCGCGCCTCGTGTTTGCACCACGGGTTCGCGGACTCACCCGTGGCTAGATTCCGTCACCCGCTACGCGGGTTCGCTGTCTGCACCGCGTCGCGAGAGATTGGGGAGGGAATCGAGAAGTGCGTCACGCCCACTCCGTAGGAGTGACATGTCTATAGAAAGGACGACGGAGCGTCACGTTCACTCCGTAGGAGTGACCTCTTCGTGAGCCTGCGCACCATCGCACCAATCCAAGCACAGGTAACTCCTACGGAGTCCGAACCGTTGATTGTGCTGGCATCTATAGACAGGTAACTCCTACGGAGTTCGAACCGTTGAAAGTGCCGGCAGCTATCGACAGGCAACTCCTACGGAGTTCGGCCATGGACCGGCAGGAGGGAAACTATCGCGCCGGAGCGAGCTTCTCGGCGCGCGCGAATCTCTTAAAGAAACTGCTGCTGTTCCAACGCGGACGCTGGGCGCGGTTGGCGACCGATTCGACGACCTGCATATAAGCTCGATTGAACCCGGCGGCCGCTTCAAAGTCGATCGGCTGCTGAAGATCGTCCGACGGCGCATGGTATCGTTCCCTGCGCCAACGTTTGACGATTTCGTGTTCGGGTGAGTCCTTGACGAACCCCACTTTGAGAGAGATGGCGGGCACGCCTCTTCGAATGAAGCTGTACTGATCGCTCCGAACAAAGGCCCGGCGCTCGGGTTCCGGGTCTGAGAGAACCTCCACTCCGATGCTCCTCGCGACGCGTTGCAGGTCTTCAGCCAGGTCTGACTCTTCGAGCCCCTGAACGATAAAGCTCCGAAATGGAAACAGCGGAAGGAACATGTCTATATTTATGTTCGCGACGATGCCTCTCGCCTGCACTGTAGGATGCGCCGCATAGTATTTGGACCCGCGTAAACCGTGCTCCTCCGCGGTAACGGCCAGAAAGACCACCGACCGCCGAAAGCGCTGCTTCTTCTCACGAAAACTGCGGGCGGCTTCAAGCAACGTAGCGATGCCCGAGGCATTGTCCATAGCGCCGTTGTAGATCGGATCGCCGTTGATTGGCTCCCCAGTGCCAACGTGATCGAGATGAGCAGTCAGCACAACGTATTCGTTCCTCAGCCTGGGATCGCTGCCCGGCAGTATGCCGGCTACGTTTTGCGACTCGACGATCCGCTTCTCAAATCTGACCGACGCTCGCACGATCGCTGGAATCGCAAACCGCGGCAGAGGCTTGCCGGCTTCGGCGAGTTTCATGATCTCGGCAAAGGTGTGGCCTGAGTCGGCGAAGAGTCTCTCGGCCTTCGCCGGGTTGAATGTCACCGCCAATTGCTGTCCGGCGTTTTCCTCGAGCCCGGGGTCGGCCAGCGACAAGGCAGGCCGAAGCCGCGCGAGTTTGGAACGTTCCCAGGGAATGTCCTGGCCGATGGGATTTTGAATTGCGATGACGCCGATCACGCCGGCTCGCGTCAATGTTTCCCAACGCGAGTTCCCATAGTGCGCGCGCAGAGGCCCGGGTATCTCCGATGGCCCGCCCGACAACAGCAGCACGACTTTACCGCGCAGATCGAGTCCAGCCAGATCGTCATAGTTCATCTCAGGAACGGTCAGCCCGTAGCCGACAAAGACGATTGGGGCCTCGGTGCGCGAGGCGTGCTCGATGCCCATGCTGAAAGTTGCTTCTTCTCCGAGAACGATTGGTTCTTCTTTGCCGATCGATTCGCCTTTTGGATTCCTGATGATCGCGAGGCTGGACTGTTGCTCGACGATCTTTCGCGAAATGAACCTCACCGGTTGGAAGTAGCCTTGCGTTCCGCCCGGTTTCAAACCGGCGCGTTTGAACGCGGCAGCGATATACTCGGCGGCTCGACGATGCCCTTCGCTGCCAGTTTCACGCCCGGCGAGTTTATCGCTCGCGAGATATTGAATGTGACTTAGCCACCGGGCGGCAGGATTGGGTGTGGTGTTCTGAGCGACGGTCACCTGGCTGACCGAAAGCACGATAGTCACGAACAAAAGGACGGCAGTTACGAATAAGAGTGGGGCGCGTCGAAGCATGGTTCAACCTCCGCGGTAATTGCAGAGAGATAGCAAACTCCGAAAGCTGTCTTAATGCAAGCTACGAAAGCGCCATTCACCTTGGCCGCTCTTTGCGTCTTTGCGCGAAACCGACCCTCTGACCTCTGGCATTCAGATCCTTGCACCGCTCACCTGCGCAGACACAGTATGTCGGCCATGCCTTGCCATTGCTCAACTCGGACGTGAGGACGAAGAAGAGAATTACGAACGAGATTGTGTACTACGAGAATGTGAGAGACTTAAGAATGAAGAGTTGATTCTGTGTCAGGAAGAACGCAACGCTACCTGATCCTCCGAATTAATGCTGAGCACTCGAATCGTGGTCCTGCCCGTGGCTGTCTTGCCTGCCAAATAGATTCCATGCCACTCGAAATGATCTTCCCACTCGTTGCGCCGCGGATGAAATAACTCAGTCAACTCATTAGTTTCGGGATCGATCCCGGTTAGATTCGTTCCTTTGTGAAGATTGCAATCAATGCAGGCAAGGGCAAGGTTGTCGATGTCATCGCTACCCCCGTGAATCTTGGGAATGATGTGTTCGACATGGAGCGCAGCCAGCGGCGAATCATCCTGATGCAGATGACAATACTCGCAAGCGTCTTGAGCGCGCTCGCGAACCTGAGCCCTGATCTGTGAGCCGATCATCTATGACTGGGAGTTCGCTAGCTGCTGCGCTTGTCGTTTGAGAATAGCGACGAACTTGTTCGCGCGCACATAACCCGCGTATTCAGCGCGCTCGTCTTCCGTCAGTTGGCCTTCCGTTGATCTTCGGGCGAGTTCTTCGATGCGGGCTTGCAGTTCAGGGTCGGCGCGAAAGCCGATCACCGCGTCAGCTTTTTCCAGTAAGACAATTTCCAGCATCGGCCGCACGCCGCGATCAAATGCCAAACTTTCTGAGGTAGTCGCCATGCGCCGAACTTACCACCCTGATCCGCGGTTTGGCAATGCTGCGGGATTGGCGTCTGCCAATTCGCAGCCATGGAAGCATCGGACGGCGTGTGTCGCGCTCACTCAGCGGGAGGGACCTGTTCTATAGAACCGACATCGCCGCGGTCACGCTCACTCCATAGGAGCGACCTATCGATAGAAACGACGGCGCGCCGTGTCGCCTCACTCCGTAGGAGTGACCTCTTCGTGGCATGGCGCCATCGCGCGGAGCCCAGCACAGGTAACTCCTATGGAGTTCGAACTGCTGAACGTGCTGGGATCTATGGACAGGCAACTCCTACGGAGTTCGTCGCGCGAAGACGGAGACCACCCGATGGGAAGGGAAACAGAACCGCCGTCCTCGAGATCAATCGACAGCGTGTCGTCCGTGACCTCTACGTTCAAGACTCTAGGTAATGTGACCACTTGCAGAATTCGTCCCAATCATTTCTCAATGACTCGGGGTCTCACACACGATGCTGCGCAATTCTCTCTCCGCGCCGTCCTGGGCGTCGGCTGCAAGGGCATCGACGAGCCATTCATGTTGTCGTTTCAGCAGCAGGCGCTGCGTGCTTCACTCCAATCAGACCGTCAATGGACAAATCCTCATCGACATCCGGCCAATGAAGCCCATATCCTGCCGGAGACACCTCGAATCGCTCCCTCTGGTCCTGCGTTGCCATCGCGAGTCGTTCCGACCATTCTGAAATCTCGATTTCGTATTTCTTGCCGTCGACC
>JBGQGO010000232.1:0-8373 GCA_041497455.1 Blastocatellia bacterium
CCAGTAGAAGTGGCTTGTGGCGATTCCGTACTTCGCGCCCGACGCTCCCATGCCGATGACTTCTTGCGCGCCGAGATTGGCCGAGATGAAAGCGAGCCCGGTGATCCACGCAGGAATCGAACGCCCGGACAGGAAGAAGTCGGTGCTCGTTTTCATGTAGCGCTTCAGCGCGAAGCCTATGCCGAGCACGAAGACGAAGTACACGAGCATGATGATCCAATCGATTGTTGTCAGGTTCATCTACTGAGCCTCCCGGACAAGTTAGGGTCTTGGAGTATGGACTTTGACTTCAGTTGTCGAACTTCATCGATGCACGAACCAAAATCAAAAGCCCGGGCGATCCTGTCTAAAACTGAAAGTGCTTACTAACTGGAAGTCGCACTATACATCGGAAAAGCGACGGTTGTCAGCAGCGAAGCGGAATAGAGACCGTGTAGATTGTCATTCGAAGTCAATCTAGCCGTAAGCGTGTCCTCGGCCCAATATCATTGGATAGTAAACGTTGGAGCCGCGTACGGACTATTCATCGATACCATTCCGGCAGAACGCGAGTTGCGTCGCTGGAGTTTGAGAGGCCGGTTACCGATCAGCCCGACCAATCGCATCGCGTGTGGAATCTCCACATTGCGCATGAACCAGCGCCAGACGTTTCCGCTGCGCAGATTCTCCGCGCTAACCAGCGTGATGCCGAGATTGATGGCTATTACATCCTGATCGATCCATCCTGTGTTTGGATTGAACGCGTCGACGAAGCCATAGTGGCGCCAAATGCTCTCGCCGAATTTCTCTTTCATCGCGCGCAGAGCCGGCACACAGATGTCCGGCGCGAACATCAACGAACCACCTGCCGCAGAGGGCACGACCGTTCCGTCGATGTTCTCGTCTCGAGGAGGTCCGCCCCACGCCACGTAGCCTTTCGCGCTGTCCGACGCCGTGATGCCCCATATATCCTTCGAGTAGCCGGGAAACTCTTTCGATAGATCGATGCAAAAAAGTCTATGCGCTCGCGTGGCCCGAATCGAGTTGTCGAAGTAATCGACGTTGGGAGGCTCTCTCTCTTTACGGCCCCGATAATCAACCCATGCGTGCGAGTACTGATGAGTGAAGAGCGGCTGCGCGCCTGCCATATACGAGTAGCCTGCATACGTGATCCAATCACGCTTCCATGCCCGCCACGCTCGCGGCGTGATCGGGTGAGTGGGCGAGCCGATGGCTAACAGGTAGATTATCGTCTCCTCGCTGTATGTGTCCCACACCGCCTTGAGAAACCCACTCTCTGGTTTCCACCCGTGAGATAAGAGCGCAGGTTGTCCGTTCTGCATCCAGTGAAAATCGACGCGCTCATAAAGCTTCGTAGCGAGATGCACAATCTCAGGATCAGTGTGAAAGAACTGCTTTGCAGTCAGCGCGCCGCTCAGCAACAACGCTGTGTCGATGGACGAGACCTCACTATTCCATCTGCGCTCACCGGTCCCGGCGTCCATCCAGTGATAGAACCAGCCGTGAACACTGGGAGCGCGTTCGGCGAAAAAGCGAAGCGTTGTTCGCGCGCGTTCACGAGCTTCACGTGGATCGACCCATCGGCGCTCGGCGGCGATGCATAGCGCTGTAAGACCGAAACCGGTGGCGGCCATGCTGGCAATGTGGCGATGGGCGTCGTCGTGCGGCGACCCGTCTGCGCGCGCGCGGTCAAGCACTAAGCCAGTATTCGGATCGGCTTGCTCCCAGAAGTAAAGGAACGCGCGGTGTGAGAGGTCTTCAAGAAACGATTGGTCGGCGGCCGATAGCGCATAGCGCTCGGCCGCCCGGGCAACAGGCGCGTTGCTGATCGCGCAAACAAGAATGAGAAGGGAAGCGCAGAGGATGCGTCGGCTGGAGAAGGAAATTGAAAATTGAAAATTGAAAATTGAAAATTTCAAATTCTTCTCGTGGGCGTTCGTGTATTGTGTGGTTTGTCGCCTTGCTTTCAACCGGCAGCCGTTGACTCTGATGCGGGAACGCGGAAGAATCAACGGCACTATCTACTCTACGACAACTCTGAAATGCGATTCGAGACCGTCAACTGAGCTCGTGCCGACGAAGACCTTGAACTCGCCAGGCTCGACAACAAAGCGCATTTCGCGATTGTAGAAACCCAACTGCTCCGGTGCCAGCGTGAACTGAACGCGCCGCTTCTCAGCGGGCCTAAGTGTGATTCGCTCAAAGCCTTTCAACTCCTTGACGGGACGCGTGACGCTCGCCGCCACGTCTCGGATGTAGAGCTGCACGACTTCATCGCCCTCGCGTTTGCCGGTGTTCTCAACGTCGACGCTCACTGTAAGACGACCGTCGGGTCTGATGTTAGGTGCACCGACTCGCAGATCGGTCAACCGGAACTGCGTATAGCTCAGGCCGTATCCGAACGGGAAAAGCGGCGTAACCGGAATGTCCAGATACTTCGAAGTGTACTTATTGTTTGGGTCGGCCGGCCGGCCTGTGTTCTTGTGAGCGTAATAGAGCGGCACTTGGCCAACCGTGCGAGGGAAGGTCACCGGCAATTTACCGCCGGGGTTTACATCACCGAATATGACATCGGCGATTGCGTTGCCGGCTTGAATTCCCGCGAACCAAGTCTCCAGGATCGCCGGCGCGTTTTCCGCGATCCAGTTGATCGTCAGCGGCCGCCCGTTCATCAACACAACCACGGTCGGTTTGCCGATCGCTATGACTGCTTTCACCAGCTCCAACTGCCTCCCCGGCAGATCGAGCGAGGCTCGCGAGGCTGCCTCGCCGGTCATATCGGCAGATTCACCCACAGCGACGACCACTACATCAGCTTCCCGCGCGATGCGAACGGCTTCATCCAGCCACAACGCCTCCGCAGTACCGTCTATGCTTGTGCTTGCGATAGCGCAACCTCTGGCGTAATTGATCTTTGTCGCGGGCGAGGCTTTAGCCCTGAGGCCGGCCAGCAACGTGACGACGTCTTCTTTCCTGCCGTCTCCCGACCAGGAGCCTAGCATGTCCTGCTGATCGTCTGCGAGCGGGCCGATCACTGCGATCGAGCGCGCGTTTTTGGCAAGCGGCAATACATCGCGCTCGTTCTTAAGAAGCACTATCGAGCGAGCGGCGACTTCGCGCGCCGTTTCCACATTGGCTCGGCTCAAGATCGCGGCTTGCTCGTGAGCCTCGTCGGCGTAAGGCTTATCAAACAGCCCGAGACGAAACTTGATTCGCAAGATGCGTCGCACGGCACTATCAATAGTCGCCTGGGAAAGCTTGTCCTCTCGGATGAGCTCCGCCGCGTATATTCCGTAGAGGCGGCTGACCATTTCCATGTCCACCCCCGCGCTGATAGCAGAGCGTGCCGCCTCTGCTTCATCAGCGGCGAGCCCGTGATTGATTAATTCTCTGACCGACTCATAGTCGCTCACGACAAAGCCGTCGAACTTCCACTCGCCGCGCAGCACCTGAGTCAGCGTGAACGGGTTCGCCGAAGCGGGCACCCCGTTCAGGTCATTGAACGCGCTCATGACAGTCCCGACACCCGCATCGACCGCAGCTTTGAATGGGGGAAAATAGACCTCGCGTAATCTGCTCTCTGATATATCCGTCGTATTGTAGTCACGCCCACCTTCAGCCGCGCCGTAGCCAACCCAATGCTTGGCGCACGCTACGACTTTGTCGGGCGCGCTGTAATCCCCGCCCTGAAAACCTCGCACTCGAGCGCGCGCCATAGCCGAGCCGAGATAAGGGTCTTCGCCCGCGCCTTCGACTATCCGTCCCCAACGCGGATCGCGTGCGATGTCGAGCATTGGTGCAAACGTCCATCGCACGCCGGCAGCAGCAGCTTCCGCTGCTGCGACGGCCGCCGCGCGCTCAACCGTCGCGGGATCCCAACTCGCGGCTTCGCCGAGCGGCACAGGAAAGATCGTGCGATACCCATGAATGACGTCAAACCCGAACAGCAGAGGAATCTTCAACCGCGACTCTTCCACCGCCACCCGCTGAAGCTCATTTGTTCGCTTCGCGCCACGCACGTTTAAGGTAGAACCGAGCAATCCCTCGCGAACCAGTTTGAGGTGTTCAGGTCGATAGTTGCCATTCGCTTCGCCATCGAGTTGCTGAAGCTGGCCGAGCTTTTCTTCAAGCGTCATCCGCGCGAGGAGAGCATCGAGCTTTTTTTCTACGTCGGATTGGGGGGGCGAAGCGAAGGCGGAAAGAAACACAAAGGCACAAAGGCACAAAGCCGAAAAACATTTCTGTTTTGCGCCTTTGCGCTTTCGCGTCGGAAGTCGTTCCGTACGCAAGTATGCAACGGCGCAAAGAAGAATACTTCGCGTCTTTGTGCCTTTGTGTTTGGTTTCCTCCATCGAGCTAGAAGCTGAATCGTGCTTGCAGTTCAACCACGCGACCCGCAAGTCCACGCAGTGAGCGGCCGAAATTCGAATCTGTTACGAAAGCGCCGTTATCGAAGAACTGAATCGGCGCAAGGTTGAGCTGATTAAACGCGTTGAAGAAATTAGCACGCAGTTCAAGCTTTGCGGCTTCGCCGATGGCTGGAAGTCTCGGGAGGCCGAAACTTTTAACCAAACTTAGGTCAACTGATGAGTATCTCGGTCCGCGAAACGAATTTCTTCCGATGCCTGGCGGGTTGAGATTGAAGTCGGGCGGGTCGCCGACTACCGTTGTGGAAAAGAACTTCGCGCCACCCCCGGGGAAATTGCTGCCGGTGAGAAATGCGTTGTTGCTTGCATCATTGCCCGCGCCGCCAAAATACTGTGTCGGACGTATCGGGCCGAAGAACTTCCCGCTGGGCTGGCGGAGCGCGGGGCCGATCTTTGGGGTCCATGGGAAACCAGAATGCGTCGTCCAGATCCCGTTTATTCCCCAGCCACCAAGGACGTTGCCGATCCAGTCCTTGCGTTCCCGGAAGATCGGCAGGTCCCAGGTTCCCGAAAAGATGAAGTTGTGTCTGGCATCGAAATCGGACGGTCCACGTTCGGTGCGCTGGTCAGCGGGAAACGTCTGATTGTCCGTCGCGCCGGGACCCTCGTAGGACAACGTGTCTATGCTCTTGCTGAACCGGTAAACCGCATCAAAGCGGAACCCGTGCGAAAGCGTGTGCGTCAGCCTGGCGATCAACGCGTTATAGTTCGCATTACCATCGGGAATCGGGAAGAAGACCGGGTCAAAACTCGAATTGCTTTGCTGAACCAAGGTGAGATCGGCTATGCGAATCAGTTTGTGGCTGCTACTTCCCTGATACGTGAGCGCTCCGATGAAATGAGCGCCAAACTGGTACTCGGTCTCGAGCGAATAGCTGTACACGTAAGCGTTCGGCATGTTCGGTTCGGTGCCCCAGACTTCTACCGTGTTGTTAAGAAGCCCGCCTGTCACGGGATTGAGTCCCTGCGCCAGAACCGGGTTTACCGGATAACTGAATGGCGAGTTGCTCGAACCCAACGCAAACAGAATTCTGCCGCCGACGAACGGAGTGCCGAAGTCGGTCGAAGCAGTTCCGCAGCAGATGTTGTTGCGGGCAAAGAACGGAGGATTTCCGGCGGTGTTGCCAAATAGCACCTCAGGGATCCGGTTGTACCCGATTCCGAATCCGCCGCGCACGACCAGCTTGCTCAGCGCACCGGGATTCCAGGCGAAGCCAAACCGCGGCGCAAAGTTGTTGTAGTCCGGTTTGAAGAGCTGGCTTTGGAGACTTATTTTTGACTGGCCCAATTGGCCAGCGGGAAACGTAAGGTTGGTTATACGTCCGCGTCTTTCCGTCAGCGGAGTAAATATCTCATATCTGAGTCCGAGGTTCAGCGTGAGGTTCGGCCTAACCTTCCAATCGTCTTGAAAGAAGAATCCGAAGTCGCTTGTTCGGAAGTAGCGCTGGCCGTCGGCGGGAAGTCCGGTGATTGGATCAGTATTGATCGACTCGAAGATCGGCGTTTCATTGGCCAGGTTAAAAAGACCCGAGAACGAATAGTCGGGCCTCGCGCCGCCGACAAGGCTGTTGTTGTTGAGCTCCCTGCGAGCTTCGAGACCAAGCTTCAGCGCGTGATTGCCGGCAACTTTGCTCAGGGTGTCGCGGAGTTCGAAGGTGGTCTGGGCGAAAATGCCGGGGGTGGTCTCCGCGCGCGGGGCCCCGAACCTTATGCGCTCGCCGGGAGGGTTCAGCGTCATCCCTTCGACCTCGATTCGCGGAATGCCGAAGTTCGTACCGGCTGTATCCGTGACCTGGTTGTCCGCGAACCGAGTGAAGTTGGCACGGGCTTCATTGAGCAGCGTCGGCGAGATCGTGCGTATCCACGTTACCGTTGCCGAGGAGTTGAACGGGCGGAAGGCGAGATCACCGAGCGGGCGGCCTTGAGAAGCCTGGTCGCTGTTAAGATTGTTGAGCTTCGTGAAGTACGCGCTCACCGCAAATTGATCATTTGATGTCGGGTTGAAGTCCACGCGGGCGTTGTACTGGTTGCCGCTACTTTGCTGTGGAAGGCTTATCAGAGCGAGCTCCAGATCGGGCACGTTATCCAACCCACCACCGCTCGGATTTCCGAGACTGACGTACTGACCCGTCGCCCCTGTTAGCGAGCCGATGTCCAGGCGGCCGTTAATCACCTTGCAAGGATTGCTACCGAAGCCGGCACAGGTGGATGGGAGCACGCTGATGATGCGTGGCTGGATGCCGCTCGTTCCGAACACTTTTGCTATCAGGCTGTTTGGCCGCTGGCTAATGACGAGCTGGCGGTACTCCGGTGTTTCAACAAACTTGGTGACCGGGTTATTCGTGTTTTCGCGCGCGCCCTCATACGAGAAAAAGAAGAATAGTTTGTCCTTTACGATCGGGCCGCCCAGGCTTCCACCGAATTGCCGAAAGCGGCGTTGAACCCGCTGCTTCGGCCCGCCGAAGATGTCGCCGAACTTGTTGAACGCGTTGAGAGCGGGATCGTCGTATTTAAAGAGGGCGCTGCCGTGTAGCTGGTTTGTTCCGTTCTGCGAGACCACCTGTATTTGCGCCCCGGTGTTGCGTCCGTACTCCGCGGAATATCCGCTCGACGAGACACGCATCTCCTTAACGGATTCTTGATTTGGCGTCACCACCGCTGCGCCGCCGAAGCCGAGACTGTTGACGCTGACGCCGTCAATCTGGAAGTTGTTGGCTGAAACGCGTTGACCGTTCGCGCTGATTTGAACCTGGTTTTCCGGCTGAAAAATAGAGCTGTTCGACCCGCCGGGTCCCTGCCCGTTGGGAAAAGAAACTGCGTTGCCGCTCCCGTCACGCGCTCCATCACCGATGATGCCCGGCGTCAGCCGTATCAACTCGTACGGGTCGCGCCCGACCTGCGGTATGCGTTGAATCTCCCGAGCAGTAATAGCGCGATCGATGTTCGCGTTCTCCGTCTGCACCGTTCCGGTCGTGTCGCCTGCATTAACCGTCACGGATTCCGATACCTGGCCGGCTTCAAGCACGACGTACAAACCCTGCGGCGCCTCGGCGGCTACGCTGACGTTATCGAGAATCTTCTTCTTGAAGCCGGTTAATTCAACGGTCACCGTGTACTTGCCGGGCGGAAGTCCGCTTACTCGGAAAAAGCCTTCGTCGCCGGTGACGGTTTGCTGAGATTTATTAGTTTCGGTGTTGGTGACGGTCACGTTGGCCCCGGATACGATGGCGCCGGCTGAATCCGTTACCGTGCCCTGAATGCTTGCCTTGAATTGCGCTTCTGCGGTTACGGCGAATGCCGTTAGGATTAATGCGCACGCGAATGTGCGGAGAGATCTTGTAAATCGGTGCGTCATGTCTTGTCCCTCCATGGCGGAATTTGGCTAGTTGGTTACCATATCACATATGACCCGAAGCCGAGTGGCCTCGCGAGGCCAACGATTACTAATGCGGCTTAATGCGGCCTATCCGAAGTCATTCTTCACCCCGAGCGAATTGGTGTCAAGCGTCGTCGATGAAGTAGAGCAGCTACGCAACCGTAACAATTCTTTGCGTAACAAGTATTCGGACTAAGCGGTTCAATACAAGAACATCGGCTTGGCGAGCACGCGGCGGACCTTGGGAAGGCATCGCTCTGCGTCATATAACTCGTCTACGTCGACTCGCTTCAGTGCGCTTGTGATCGTGTGCCGATCGGTACGGGAGTGTCAGTTCCATCTCACGCAGGGCGCACATTCGACCGCGCGCGCCGTCGAGGATCCAATCCTATTATGGTCGTTGGGAGTACGGTAGTTACTCGAACGGCGTATTCAGCTTGTTGACTGGAGTTCTGCAGGGAATTCTGGATTTGCGGCCCTTCTAAGCTTGATAACCGATGTTCACAAAACGCTCGGCCTCGCTGACGGAAAAGTGCAGCAGGCCGGGCGTTTTTCTTGATCTTGTACAGC
>JBGQGO010000233.1:0-8368 GCA_041497455.1 Blastocatellia bacterium
CTTCAAAGGGATGATCGGGATCACCGGGAAGGCGCGCGATAAGCCGCCCGCCCACTTGCACCCGGCCAGCCTGTGATTCAGGTAGCTGCGCCTCAATGATGACATTCGCGAGGTTCATAATGGTCAGGAGTTCGGTACCCTGATTTACTGCCTGCCCTACCGAGACATGCCGGTCTACAACCGTGCCTGCGATTGGTGAGGAGATGCTTAAGATTCCACCTTCACCGCTGGAACTTGCTCCGAGCGCGGCAAGTGATTGTGTTAGTCGCGTAACCACAGCTTGGTTTTGTTCGAGCTCGCTCACAGCTTCTTGTTGCTCACGCGTTATCTGAATGGTTGATTGATACTCATACTCAGCCTTCGCGTTCTTGTACTCCATCTCGGCTTCAGCCACTTCCCGCCCTGCGGCGGCGCCGAGTTCAGCCAGCCTCTTCTTGCGTGCAAGCGTAGCTTCAGCCAGATCGAGCCGGTTCTTGGACTGGATGACCGCTGAACGATTCTCACTCTTGGCCGTTCGCGCACGCTTCTGTTCCGCGAGTCTCACCTTCGCGCGTGCCTCGATCAACTGGCCGCGCAGGTCAGCAATCTGAGGGCTATCAATCACAACTAGCGGCTGTCCTGCTCTAACTTGCTGCCCCGGTTCCGCAAGAACACGCACAGCTCGACCGTCTACCTTCGTGCCAACCATTGCCTGTCCGTTCGGCGCTACCAGCACTTTGCCGGTAGTAGCTATGCTCTCTTCGATCTCTCCACTGACAACCTGCGCGGTCTTTATTCCTATTAACTCAGCAGTCTCATCGCTAACCTCGATCGCGCCTTCCTGGCTGTGTTTCTCGCCCTCTTCCCCTGAGTGTTTAGCCTCAAGAGTCGGGGGCGTCTCAACAACAACGGGTTTTGCCGTCGGCTTTGGCCATAGCAAGTAAACAATCACAATGAACAAAAGCAGGATACCCGCTCCGATCAAAAGCACGCGGCGAGATGGAAGATCTAGCGCGCGTCCTTCTGTGGGTCTGTCAACAACGGCTCCACGGCGGCCAGATGTTTCATCAGTGACTTGCGTCCCCTCGATGGTGGCCGGATCGTTTTCTAAACCATTCTGTGCAGTGCTGTCCGTCGTAGTCATATCATTATGTTTCATTTTACTGTCTATCACTCTTTGACTGCGTAGCTTGGCTTGGTGCTTACGCAATTGCATTGCTTATTGGCCAAACTCCAATGCTCTATTCAACGAAGCTTGGATAGCCATAGCGGATTAAAGCCCAGAGGCACGAATCAAGCACACGCGCCGAGACTCTGGGGATCGCGCAGCGCTCGCACTCCGGGCGGAGCAATGGCGTACTAGAGGATTAAGCCAAGCGAGGAGGGTGAAATGGGCCGTTTGAGGGAGGTGAGAGTATCGAGTTGTCCTTGCGATCTGTCACAAGGACGTTCACTGCCAGTGTTAGAACTGTTGGTACACATCCGGGCAAAGCATGCGCGCAGCAAAAACAGCCTTCGCTAGCAACACCGGAGGTTGTGTGGCGTTCTGTTTGGGAACAGTCCGAGGCGACGATGCTACTTACCTCGTTAAGACTAGCATTGACTCCTAGAGACGCACGCCCGCCGTCGATGTCAGTCTCCTCTATGCAGCACGGCATCCGATACGCAAGGTCTAGGATCGTGAAGACTAGAAGGAACACAACAACGCCACGATCCATGTGTTCTCTTTTGGTGAGTCGCTTTACTTGCATAGAATGACCGACTTTAGCACAGGCAATGGTCGCGATCAATCCCCCGTCCAAAGGGAGCATACTGACTCGCCACAGCTCGCGTCACTATTCCTTCTGCTGAGCCTTAATCTAGACTAGCGCCGGAGCCATCGGCCTGCGGCAAATTGTCCTTGAGTTCGGGGTATCGCTTGAGTTTGACGAACCACTACCTGAAATCGGCTGGCCTTACCTTCGGCTGATCATACCTTATGACTTACCGACGACAAGGACCACAAATGATCCCGGCTTGATGCTACGCTGAGGGCGCCTCCCTGGCTCGGACGCCGGGGTTTCCAGATATTCGGCCGCGGGAAGAAAGATCTTCTTTGTCTTCGGATCGAAGGCCATCGTCTTCGCACTCGGCTGTGTCTTCACCGCTCCCGCGTCTTCGTAGGCGTCCGCTGACTTCTCACGATAGATGCTCAAGGTTCCATCTCCGCACGAAAAGAAGATCAGACCAGCTCCTGGGTCAAAACCGGCATAGTCGACCCCCGCACCGATCGGAAAGCTGTTAATAACTCTTCCCGTGGTGGCATCCATTACAACCATCTTCGGCTCATTGCGGCACCCGATAAACAAGCGCTTGGTCTTAGCATCATAAGCGAGACCGGTCGGGACCTTCGCCACGCCAATGGGAAAGCGCTTCTTGACCTCTAGCGACTTCGGATCGAACACCACTACCTCGGCAGTGTCCTCGCTGTTGACGTAGATAAGACCATCGGCCCCGATTATCGCCTGTTCGCCGTCGCCCCCCACTTTCACCGTCCCTACAACCTCACCGGTCGCCGCATCGATGGCGGTGATATCGTGTGAGCCGTGATTGTTGGTGAATACGCGCTTTGAGCCCGGATCGTAGTAGATTCCGTCTGGCCCCTTGCCAACATCGATTTTCTTGATTAGGTGCAGCGTTGAGGGGTCGAACATTGACACCTTATTCTCCCGGCCATTGCTCGTGAACCCGTGCTTGAAGGCCGGCGCAATCGCAACGCCGTGTACGCCCGGAGTGTCCGGGATTGTACCCACGACCTTTCCGCTATCCGCGTCCAGGACGTCTACCTGGGTAGCGTGCGAAACGTAGAGCCGCCTCGTCGAACTGTCCAGCGTCACGTAGTCAAAACCGCCGTCGCCTGGAACCGCGTAACGACCCTCCACCCTGTAGTTACTCGCGCCTTGAAACACCAGCGCGACTGAAAAGAAACCCACCAAAATGCTTGTCATGCTTGGCATCGTTTTACTCCTCTAATCAAGTCTCCAGTTGGTCAGTTGGTCTTACTTCATCGGGCCGTCACAAGTTGGACATCTTGATGCTCTAGTCGCTACTCGATATACCTGACTCGACTTCCGTCATCTTCCGTCATCGCGCGCTTTTTTGAAAGCTAGATTGTATCTACCGAAGATGAATGCAGGATTAATTCGGTGGATCATATCTGGGCCTGCGACTCGAAACGACGGGTCTAGCCTTGTTCCTTTGCGCGCCTGACTTGCCCGGCGCTTCCATCGTTTTCTCCATGCGTGAACCTCCCTTCGTCTAAGACCTGTTAGACCGCAGCGGTCAATTTGGTAAACTGGACGACATGGAATTCAGATTGGCTACAGAAGCAGACATAACCGAGCTTGCTCACTTACGATGGGACTTCCGAATGGAGGGCGGAGACGAACTGCCCGCCGTATCAAAAGAGGAATTCATTACTGCCTGTGAAGAGTTTCTGAAGCGAGGGCTGGACAATGGCAGCCGCGTCTATTGGGTTGCAGTAGACAATAGCGAAATAATCTCACACATCTTTGTCCAGAAGGTTGATATGGTGCCCCGCCCTTGCAAAATCCAAGATCAGTTTGGGTGCATCACCAACAATTACACTAAGCCGCAGCACCGTAACAAAGGAATCGGCTCGCAACTCATGCAAAGGGCGAAGCAGTGGGCGCAAGAGCATGACCTGGAACTGCTGATCGTGTGGCCTAGTGAAGAGGCAGTGAGATTTTACGAGCGAGCAGGGTTCAAAATGGGAAACGATGTAATGGAGGTGCGGCTGAGGGAGTACTATTCAGCGTCCTGGGTCAGCGCGGGAGATAGATGAGAGAAAGTGTCGCGCTCGACAAGCACACTAAAAGGAGTCTTCGCCATGAACTTCGCTAAAGGACCTATGAATCCTCGTCGTGTTTGCCTTGCTGTCATGTTGGCGTCGCTGCTAACGCTTACGGCCCAAGCGCAAAACCTCACCGCGCAAGCGGCTCAACCCACGCAGGCCGACAACGAGTATCAAACCGGCGCGGTGCTATGGCAACAGTCATCCGCCGAAGCGCGGGCGCTCCAATATCAGGCCTTTGCGCTCGCCCGTCTGATGCTCGATCGGGATCTCCGGGTCAATGCCAAGTTGAGGCGTCAACGCGCGGTCGTCGTTGATTTGGACGAAACTGTGCTCGACAACTCGGCTCCTCAGGCGGCTCTGGTGATCAATCGACAAGCCTTTACTTCCGGCGCCTGGACAGAGTGGTGTAATCGCGCGAAAGCTTCGGCAATCGCCGGCGCAGTAGAGTTCCTGCGATACGCGGCCGCCCGGCACGTTCGCGTTTTCTACGTGACCAATCGCCGCGATGCTGAAAAGGCGGGCACGATCACCAATCTCAATCAACTCGGCTTCCCGGATGTCAGCGATGAAACCGTCGTGGTGCGAACAGACGTGTCGAGCAAGGAGCCTCGCCGCCAAAAGATCAGCGAGCGCTACCGCATCGTTCTGCTTTGCGGCGACAACCTCGCTGATTTCAGCAACGTCTTTGAAGGTAAGACGATATCGGAGCGCGCCGCCGCCGTGGACGCGGCTCGCCAAAAGTTTGGCGCCCAGTTTATCGTCCTGCCCAATCCAATGTATGGTGATTGGGAGAACGCCATTTACGGTTACGACTCGCGGCTGAGCGAGCAAGAGAAAGCAGCGCGGCGCAAGGCGGCTCTCAAGCCGCCGTCCGCGCAGTGAGAGGACGAATTCTAACGCTTATGAACAGCACACTCGCCACCTGGCTCTACGCGATCTCGAGCGTAGTTTTGGTGAGCCTTGTTTCGCTCGCCGGCGTCGTCACTCTCGCGGTGAGCAGGAGTAGGCTGAAGCAAGCGGTCTTCGTGATGGTCAGCCTCGCTGTTGGCGCGATGTTCGGGGACGCGTTCATTCACCTTTTGCCGGAGTCGTTTGAGAATCCCCGGCCAAAGGCGGCGACCTCCATGTATGTGCTGGCTGGAATCTTTGCGTTCTTCTTCCTCGAGAAGTTCCTCTTGTGGAGGCATCAGCATACCTTCGAATCTGACAATCACATCCAGCCTGTCGGTTACATGAACCTGATCGCCGATGGGGTGCACAACCTGATGGACGGTGTGCTGATTGGCGCTTCGTATTTGATCAGCGCGCAGATCGGTCTTGCGACGACGGCGGCGGTTCTGCTCCACGAGATTCCCCAGGAGATAGGCGACTTCGGGGTGCTGCTTCACGCCGGGTTTACCATAAGGCGGGCGCTGTTGTTCAACTTCTTGTCGGCGACTCTCGCGATAGCAGGGACCCTCATCGCGCTGACCATCGGCTCGGGTGTTAAGGGTTTCGTGGCGGTAGTGCTGCCGCTTGGGGCCGGAGGCTTCATTTACATCGCCGGGTCTGACTTAATCCCGGAACTCCACAAAGAGCTGACGCCTTCACGGTCACTACTGCAGCTCGTCTCGATGATCTTTGGGGTGGGGCTGATGTTGCTGTTGACCTTGCTGGAGTAAGGAAGCTCGTTAACCCTTTTTCATATGGTTTGTTCGACACGTCAGGACTTGCTACGCTATCCGCACAAAGCAAGCGAATTCTGTTTGCGAGAAACCTGATTGTTACGAGTTGTGATCGACTGGAAGTTTCACCTGATAGGAGGATGACATGACGTTCCAAACCGCACGGACTCTAGCCGTAGCCCTCTTGAGCATTTGCTCGCTACTCATCGTTACCGCCGGCGCGCAGGAAAGTGAAACGCGCGTCAAGATGAAGGACCTTCCTGAAGCCGTCCGTAAGACCGTCCAGGAACAAAGCAAGGGCGCGGCCGTACGCGGTCTTGCTAAGGAGGTCGAAAAAGGCCAGACGTACTACGAGGCTGAGCTGAGGGTGAAAGGCCACACCAGGGACGTTCTCATTGATTCGTCTGGCGCAGTGGTGGAGATCGAAGAACAAGTCACGATGTCTTCGCTTCCGCCCGGCGTCAAAGAAGCCATACGAAAGAACGCGGGCAAGGGAAAGGTCACGAGCGTCGAGTCCATCACGAAGAACAATACTGTCGTAGCCTACGAGGCGCACGTGAACACGGCTGGCGAGCGTTCTGAGATCAAAGTAGCGGCCGATGGAAAATTGATAAAGGAGTAGTTGGATAATCAAGAGAATCGTCGATGAAACTGATCAATCAACCGCCCGAGAAGGGCTTTCATCTCGCCCGTCTCCTGCGCGTCAGTTTAGCGCTGGCAGTGTTAGTCTCGGGCGCACGAATCGGATTCGGCCAGCAGCTCGCGGCAACGCAAGGACCACCGGCGCCTTTCAGTGTTTCATCAAGAGCCAACAAACCCGAGATTGCGCAAACGCCGGCGCAACAGTCTTCAGCTTCGGCGACTCGGCTGACGCGTGACGAAGCCGTGCGGCTTGCGCTGGCTCAGGCCTCGACGTTTCAGCAAAGCAAGCTTGCCGAGTTGATCGCCGCCGAAGACGTGCGCCAGGCGCGCGCGGCGTTTCTGCCGCGCATCGCGGTTCCGTCGACTGTAATATACAACTCGCCTACCTTGGGCCCGGTTGCGCCAGGCACGGCGGGAGCCGACAGGTTCAGCTACCTGGCTTCAAACGCGGTAGCGGAGTATCTGTCGCTCGTCAGCGCCACGGGAGAGATAGACGTCGGAGGCCGTTTGCGCGCGACGTTGAGACGCGGGATCGCCTTGCTTGAAGCCGCGCGCGCGGGGACGGAGGTCGCGCGGCGAGCTTTGATTGAGGCGGTTGATGAAGCGTATTACGGGCTGTCGCTCTCTACCGCCAAACGGAAGTCGTCGGAGTTGAGTGTTGCCGCCGCTGAAGATTTCGCGCGCATTACTCAATTGATGTTCAATGCCGGCGAAGTATCCGAAGTCGACGCCACACGCGCGCGGCTGCAGTTGGCCGGGCGCCGCGACGATCTCGAACAGGCGCGCACCGGCGAGGTGATAGCTGCGGGCGGATTGCGCGTTCTGGTCGGCTACGATTTCGCGATGCCGATAGAGATCGTCGATCTGACAAACGCATTGCCCGCCGCGGGGGAGATAGATCGATTCGTCGCGGCGGCGATCGCAAACCGCCCCGAGTTTGCGCAGCTTGATGCGCAGCGCCGCGCAGCCGGCCAGGAAGCTAGGGCCGCGCGCGCCGAACGTCTCCCTCAGTTCTCTTATTCAGTAAGTGGTGGTTTTGATTCGCAGTCGCTGCGGCTCGATCCGCTTCACGATCACACGGGTGTGCTGGCTGCTGTGAGCGTGACGATTCCGATCTTCGATTGGGGCGCAAGCAAGAGCCGCGAACGGCAGGCCCGCTTGCGCGCACAGAGCGTTGAGTCGGAACGCAATCTCGCGGTCCGCAGCTTCACGCAGCAATTCTACGCGGCGCGAGCGCAGGCGCAGTCGGCGGCCGCTCGTTATCAACTCCTGAGCGCGAGCGTTGGCGACGCTGAGCGCAACGTGCAGGCGTCGCTCGCGCGCTACCGTGGGGGCGAAGCGGCGATAATCGAAGTGACCGACGCGCTGAACACGCTTGCGGCCCAGCGCGCGGCGTTGTATCAAGCTTTGTTTGATTATCAAGCGGCGAAGGCTCGATTGGCTCAGGCTACGGCGCAGTGAGATAGACGCTATGCCCGAACACAACAAGACAACAGGACCCGGCAACGAAGCGCCGCCACGAAACAGGCTCGCAGAGCTGATTCTGCGTCTGGGGACTCGCGGGATCGTTCTCGTGTTGTTTCTGATCGCGGCCGTCGCGATTCTGGTCTTCTGGCTGTTCGCTGGTAAGAAGCCGTCGAACGCCGCGGAGGAGACCGAGGAGACCGTCGTCAGCGTCCGAGTCGCAAAAGCCGAGCGCCAATCCATCGCCGCCGAAGTCACCGTGCTGGGGACGATATTCCCCCGCAAGGAAGCTACCGTCAGCGCCAAACTCGCCGCCCCGATTAAGACCATGCCGCTGATGCGCAACAAGGCTGTTCGCGAAGGCGACGTGATCGCTACGCTCGAATCGCGCGACATTCAAGCGCAGCGCGCCGAGGCCGCCGCCGCGCTCGAAGAAGCGAGGCTCAACGAGCGCGGGATTACGACCGGCTCGATCCCGCAGGCTCGCGCGCAGGACGAGAAGACGCTGCACGACGCCCGCGCGAACCTCAACAACGCCCGAGCGATTTACGAGCGGCGCAAGACGCTGTTCGATCAAGGCGGCATTTCGAAGAAAGACCTCGACGCGTCGCAGCTTGTGCTTACAACTGCCGAGAGCGATCTGCGGCTCGCCGAAAGCACTACGCGGTTGCACGCGACCGCGACTCAACCGAACGATCGCGCGGTTGCGGCGTCACGCGTCGCTCAAGCTCAGCAGCGGCTCGCTTCGCTCGACTCGCAGCTC
>JBGQGO010000234.1:0-8348 GCA_041497455.1 Blastocatellia bacterium
ATTCTCTCTTCTCCGATCAATCGGGTTCAGGGATTCCTGGCCGCCGGTCACGTGTGTACGGTGATGGGATATACCGAGTACGAACCGATCGCGAAGAAGTACAACGTGCCCATCGTGGTAACTGGCTTTGAGCCGCTCGACATTCTTCAAGGCGTCTATATGTGCGTGAAGCAGTTGGAAGACGGCCGCGCTGAAGTCGAAAACCAATACGCCCGCTCGGTCCGCAAGGAAGGCAATCGTCCCGCACAGGAACTCATTCGCGAAGTGTTTCGTGTAGTGCCGCGCAAGTGGCGTGGCGTAGGCGAAATACCCGAAAGCGGACTGGGGCTGAGCGCTGGCTATCAAGACTTCGACGCAGAGCTTCGATTCGGCGTCGCGAGCTACACGGCGGAAGAATCTTCGGAGTGCATCAGCGGAATAATTCTGCAAGGCGTCAAGAAGCCGCACGAGTGCCCGGCGTTTGGGACACGCTGCACGCCTGAGCGCCCGCTCGGAGCCACGATGGTTTCTAATGAAGGCGCCTGCGCGGCGTATTACCGCTATCGCAGGGTTAGGGTTGCCGCGGCGAAGGAGTAACGAACCATGACATCCGTGAAAGAGTTCGCGCTCTCGTGTCCGATCCCGATCGATCAGTATCCCAACATACTTCTCGCGCACGGCGGCGGCGGACGGCTGATGCATCAACTGATCGAGAACATGTTCGTGCCGGTTTTCAGCAACCCGCTGCTCGATGCCAGGCACGACGGCGCGGTGATCCAGTTGAACGGCACGAAGCTGGCCTTCACCACTGATTCGTACGTCGTGAGGCCGCTGTTCTTCCCCGGCGGCGACATCGGAACTCTGGCGATTAACGGGACGGTTAATGACCTGGCGATGTGCGGCGCCCGGCCCTTGTACCTCAGCGCTGGATTCATTCTCGAAGAGGGCTTGCTGATGGAGACGCTGTGGCGCGTCGTTCAATCCATGAAGCGGGCCGCTGAAGAAGCCGGCGTTCAGCTCGTCACCGGCGACACGAAAGTCGTAGACAAGGGCAAAGGCGACGAGGTGTTCATCAACACCGCAGGCGTCGGAATCATCGAGCACGATCTGACGATCGCGCCGGCAAGTGTTCAGGCGGGCGACGTCGTGCTGTTGAATGGAGACATTGGACGTCACGGCATTGCGATTATGGCGGTGCGAGAAGGGCTCGAGTTCGAGAGCGCAATTGAAAGCGACTGCGCACCCCTGGCGGATATTGTGATGAAGCTGCTCGATGCCGGCGTCCGGGTGAGGTGCATGCGTGACCTGACTCGCGGCGGGCTGGCGAGCGCGCTCATTGAAATCGCAGAGGCCGCGAACATCCACATCAACATCGACGAAAGCGTCATCCCTATTCGCGAAGATGTTCAGGGCGCCTGCGAGATTCTGGGCTTCGATCCGCTCTACCTTGCCAACGAAGGACGATTCGTTGCGTTTGTAGCTGCGTCCGATGCTGATCGCGCGCTGGAGCTGATGAGCGCGCATCCGTCCGGCGACGGGGCCTGCGTTGTTGGCCGGGTTACAGACGATGCGCCGTCGATGGTGACACTGAGAAGCCGGATTGGGGCTACTCGGATCGTCGACATGTTCAGCGGCGAGCAGTTGCCGAGAATCTGTTGATCTTATTTCAAGTGAGGAGCCTCCCCGTTTTTTCATCCCCTTCTACAAGGGGAACATCGGCGACCGCGAACTGGTGGAGCGCATTGCAAGCGAGCACGAGATCGAGGCTTGCGTTCATTTTGCGGCGCTCGCTTATGTGGGCGAATCGGTCGCTGAGCCGGAGCGCTACTTCGAGAATAACGTCGAACAGGGTATCGCGCTTATGGGAGCCTTACTGAAAGCGAGAGTGCGCCGCGTCGTGTTTTCCTCAACCTGCGCCACCTACGGCGAGCCGCAAGAGGTTCCGATTTCCGAAACGCATCCTCAGAAGCCGACCAATCCATATGGTTGGTCTAAGCTTTCGATGGAAGGCATACTCGCGGGCTACGACCGAACAGCCGGGGTGAGATACATAGCGCTGCGCTACTTCAACGCGGCGGGCGCGACCGAACGGCTTGGCGAGCTCCACGAACCCGAAACTCATCTCATCCCGAACGTCCTGTTCGCCGCGCAAGGAAGGATTGCTTTCGTGCCTGTGTTTGGCAATGACTATCCGACACCCGACGGTACCGCGATCCGCGACTACACCCACGTCGCCGATTTGGGAGCCGCGCATCTTCTTGCGTTGGACTATCTTCGGGCCGGGGGCACATCTGAATGCATTATTGGGGACCGGTCAGGGCTATTCTGTGCTGCAAGTAATCGACACCGCTCGGCAAGTGACCGGACTGACTATCGCAACCAGGTTCGAGCCGCCGCGACCAGGCGACCCCGCTGAGCTGGTCGCCAACGCCGATAAGGCGCGCGCGGTTCTTGGGTGGAAACCGGCCTAAACGGATTTGGCTTCGATCATTCGCTCGGACTGGGAGTGGCGGCTAAGACATCCTCGCAGATATCGATCGGAATACTTACTCGACGCTCGCTGACGCCCAGGGAACTAAGGCGGACTGTCCAATAGATAGTGTTAACTTTGCGTTTCTGGCTTAGTATAAAGAAGCGGCGAGAGCCCGGTTAGTTTGCAGACCTGATTGATATACGCGAAGCCGGGGGCGCTCAGAAGAGCTTCTGTACAAGGTAGAGGATCTTTTAGATGATAGAGAATACAGGCCGAGAAACTTATTGTGGGCATCAGCGGGGCGAGCGGCACGATCCTTGGCGTGAGGCTGCTGCAGATGCTACGAGGCTCCGGCATCGAGACGCATCTGGTGATGAGCAAGTGGGGCAGCCGCACGTTGCTTCACGAGACCTCGTACACCGTGGAAGAAGTGCAGCAGATGGCTGGTGCGGAGTGCGAAGTCTATGATGGTCACCGGCGGGCGGTTTGAAGACTGACGGGCGCCCAGAGGCTCTGTTGACAATGATACGAGTTGAACTGTAAACCAAAAGGGGTAAACGGGAGGTCTTATGGCAGGACAAATGGTTGAGTTTTCGAGCAACGGTGGCACTGCGAGTGGCTATCTGGCTACGCCTGCGTCGGGCAAAGGACCGGGCGTGATAGTGATACAGGAATGGTGGGGACTGGTTCCTCACATCAAAGGAGTCGCTGATCGCTTCGCAGCCGAGGGCTTCGTCGCGCTCGCGCCCGATCTTTATCACGGCAAGTCGGCCACTTCGCCTGACGAAGCGGGGAAGCTGATGATGGCAATGCATATAGACGAGGCTGAGAAGGACCTGCGTGGCGCTGCTCAGTTCTTGCTCAATCACGAAGCGACCACCGGCGATAAAGTTGGCACGGTTGGTTTCTGCATGGGAGGCGCTCTTTCGCTGTACGCGGCGACTAAGAACCCAAAGGTTGGGGCGTGCGTGATCTTCTACGGCGGACACCCGAACGTGAAACCCGACCTGGCGAACCTTCAAGCGCCTGTGCTCGGCCTCTACGCCGGGCGTGACGGCTTTGTAACGCCGGAGTCGGCGCGCGAATTGGAGCGCCAGTTAAAAGCGCTCGGCAAATCAGCTGATATTCATATCTACCCGGATATCGATCACGGGTTCTTCAACGGCACGCGACCGGAAGTTTACAATGAAGCTGCGGCGAATGATGCGTGGAGTCGCGTGTTGAAGTTTTACGGCGAGCACCTGAAGTGAGCACGAGCTAATCACCCCTCAGTGATTTCATCGTCGCGGTGGGACGTCGCGCGACGTGCGCCCTTTAACCCCCTCTGAATGCTTTGCGCAGGGCCGTCAGAATGTCAAAGCTCAATTTATTCATCAGTTTTATTACCGAGGAATCAGAATTGGCGATGGCCCTGAAGGCAGACCTTGAGGGTGTGTTTCCGGGGAAGGTCAAAATCTTTGTTTCATCCGATGATGCAAGCATCCCCGTAGGCGCCAAATGGCTAGAGTCTGTAGATGTTGCACTGAAGCAATCAAAAATAGTGATTGTCCTTTGTAGCAAGCACTCAATAGACCGACCCTGGATCAACTTTGAATTAGGTGCGGGCTGGATTAAGGGAATTCCTGTCGTCCCTGTGTGTCACAGTGGACTCAAGGTTGTTGATTTGCCGAATCCCTTAAGCGAGTTACAGGCCATAGAAGCAAATAAGGAATCTGACATAATAAGGCTCTATGGGGAAATTGCCAGGACTCTCGGGTGTAAGATTCCGACCAACTCGCCTAAAAAGTTGGTCGAAGCAGTCAAAGAGTTCGAGACTGCTTATGAAGCAAAAGAGAAAACGCACAACATATTCAACTATGATACAGAGGCTCTGTTCAACATTCTGAATCAACTGGCGCGGGAATCTGCTACTAATCCCTTGCCGGCTGCCAAAGATTCTCTCTGGAAGAAGACATCGTATGGGACTAGATGGAGCCGTACTAAGAAGGCGTCTCGGAAGTGGATCGAGAATAAGATTAGGAAATGTGATCGCGAAATCTGTGTTATCGCTTATTCATTCACCACCTACAAAGACGAGTACCAGGATGCAATCGAAGAGTTCTTGACCAAGGAAGGTGTTAAACTCCGCGTATTAATGCTCGACCCGCAGTTGGTAGGCTTCTATGAGAAAACTTGTTTAGAGGCCTTCAAGTTTACCCAGACCAAAGGTCTTGAAGGGTATGAAACGGCTACCGCTGCAACCCGTGAAAAACATGAAGATGATATAAAAGCCAGTATGTCCTATCTTAAGGATTGGAAGCGTGATTTTGGAGAAGATAAAGTTGAATTTGCTCTTTATTCAGATACCCCTAATCTTAACGGTATGATGTTTGATCGCAGGGCTATGTATTTGTCTTCTTATTTCATTGATCCGGTTTCGCGAGGCTTTAACAATCCTGCGTTGCTTGTGGAAGACATGAATACCCATCCAAGCTTGATGATTCTTCAGCATATATTCTGGAATTGGTTTGAAATCAAACTTGGGACCGGGCGACGAGCCCAGTGAGCTTTCTGCTCATAGAGTCCGCATGAGTTTTATATCACGGAACTTGCAAAGGTGTTTGTATGCACACAATTCTACGGACTTTTAACAGCACTAAGGTTCTGGAGCTGATCAGATTGTTATCAACAGCCGGGCTGACAACTCACTTTACCGTTGTGATCAACTCCAAGGAAGATCGGATTGGTACTAAGAGGCTTTTGAGAGATGTTGATAGCGCGATACCGATCTCCCTTGTCACTCTTGACGAATACGGCTGGTCAAGGGCTTTGAATGCGGGTCTCCGGTCGCTTCCCCCCGTTAGTCGCGATGACGAATTAGTCATGATGGTATCGAATGATGTCAAGGCTATGCCTCAGGAGATCAAGTTGTTGAAGGAAGCAGCATTAGTGGAAGACGCCTCTTGTGGGTACGCGCTGTTTGAGGGGCGTACTGAAGCGACCTATGAATTGCCTAGAAATACGTTCGTAGTATGGAGACGAAGGCTTTTTGAGGAGATCGGACTTTTTGATGAGAGTTTAGATAGGGACACCGGTATGGAAGACTACGATATGGTTTTGCGCGCCTTCAAGCATTGTAAGAGATTGCCTTTCTTAGGACCCAAGAATGTACGACTCGAGCAACGCACGGACGTTAATCTAGCAGACAAACTTGCCTGGGAGACTAGAGGTGTCCAAATGATTGAGGAAAGGTATTCCAAAGACGTGGTTGAAAAGGTTCGCAACCACATAAGACACCAGAATGAACAGTGCCATACTGATGTCTGACTACTCCTCACCGATGTCTTCGTTCCAAACTTCCGGGTGTTCGGCGATGTAGCGTGCCAGCAGCTCAACGCACTCCTTCGACGCGAGATCAATTACCTCGACGCCGTACTCTCTGAGCCAGTCGAGCCCGCCGACAAAATTCACCGACTCTCCGACGACAACAGTGCCAATCCCAAACTGGCGAACCAAACCGCTGCAGTACCAACAGGGCGCAAGCGTCGTCACCATGATCTTGTCGCTGTAGCGCCGTTGCCTTCCGGCTTTGCGAAAGGCGTCGGTCTCGCCGTGTATGGATGGATCGTCCTCCTGAACGCGGCGGTTGTGACCACGCCCGAGCAGATTGCCTTCGCGGTCGAACAACGCCGCGCCAATCGGGATGCCTCCTTCAGCGAGCCCTTGACGCGCCTCTTCGATGGCGACTCGCAGCATGGATTGATAATCGAGGTCCTCGCTCATCGCTTCTAACCGGTACGGCGATGTGAAGCGCAACGCGGCACAGACGGAAGTCTATGTTACGCACTCACCGGCGGGCGGCGGGCGGCCCACGGACGCGCTGCTTCAAGCTGAGCCGCTAATCGGAAGAGCGTGGCTTCGTCGCCGAAGCGCCCAACGAAGTGGGTTCCAACCGGCAGCCCTTGATCGTTCCAGTGCAACGGCATCGACATCGCCGGCTGGCCGGTCATGTTACACACGGGAGTAAACGGGACGAACTGCACCGCGCGTCTCATCCCAGCCATTGGGTCCTCAGGCGTCGCTTCGAAGCTCCCAAGTGGAAGCGGCGGTTCTCCCAAAGTCGGCGTCAACCACACATCGTAGTCGGCCATGAAACGCGCGACCTCGCGAGACGCCGCCTGAATCCACGCGAGAGCCATCAAATAACCGGCCCCGGTTTGTGCAAGCCCCATTTTATAAAGCACCCAGGTTCCCGGCTCAAACTGGTCCGCAGAGGGCTGCCGCCCAAGTGCGCTCGCGGCGACATCAATCGTCCACGCGCAGCCCGCTGACCACAAAGTCATGAACATCGGGGCCATCAGCTCGCCATTCAATTTGGGCGCTGCCTCCACTATTTCGTGACCGAGGTCGCTACACAGGCGCGCCGCATCGTTAACCGCACCGATGCAATCGGGATGGATCTCAACACCCGAGGGCGCTGTCGTTGTGAATGCGATTCGCAGCTTGCCCGGATCCGCGCCGACCTCTTGAAGGAACGGCCGAGCTGGCGGAGGCGCCCAGTAAGGATCTCCAACATCGGGACCCGATGTCGCATCGAGCAACGCAGCGCTGTCTCGCACTGTTCGAGTAAGCGCGTGCTCGGCGACGAGTCCGCTGAACATGTCGCCGAAGTCCGGTCCGAGCGGGTTGCGCGCGCGCGTAGGCTTGAGTCCAAACAAGCCGCAGCACGACGCGGGAATTCGAATCGAGCCGCCGCCGTCGTTGCCATGCGCGAACGGAACCATCCCCGAAGCGACCGCGGCAGCGGAGCCTCCGCTCGAACCTCCGGTCGCCCGCGTCGTGTCCCACGGATTCCGGCTCGGGCCAAACAACACCGGCTCGGTCGTCGGCATGATTCCGTATTCGGGAGTGTTGGTTTTGCCGACTACGACCAAACCCGCGCGTTTGTATCGCGCGACTAGCTCAGAGTCGTGATCGGGAACAAAGTCCTTCAAGAACGCCGAGCCCGAAGCCATTCGAACACCGGCGTAAGCGGCGAGCAGATCCTTGAGCAAAAACGGCACGCCGGTGAAGGGCCCGTCAGGCAGTTCGCTGTTCGCCGCTGCCCGCGCTTCATCGTACATAGGCGTGATGACGGCGTTGATCTGGGGATTGACTCGCTCGATTCGCTCGATCGCCGCGTCGATCAGCTCGATGGGTTTCATCTCCTTCTTGCGGACCAGTTCTGCCTGAGCAGTTGCGTCCAGCACTGCTAGCTCGCTAGATAGTGACACGTTCGTTCCTCCCTCTTAAGAAGTTTGTAGTCCGGCCTTTAGGCGGAAGTTTGTATCTGATTCGTGGCTGGCGTACAAACTTCCGCCTAAAGGCCGGACTACAAACGTTAGCGTCCTTTGAAATTTGGTTTACGCTTCTCGTGAAACGCGGCGGTCCCTTCTTTAACGTCCTCGCAATAATTCGTCACCATCACCGCAAGCGCCGCGTCTTCCAATGCGTTCTCCAGGTCCATGGTCTGCTGTTTGTACATCATCCGCTTGGTCATCCTTATCGCGATGGGCGGACCGTCAGCAAGAGCTTCGGCCCAGCGGCGTGCGGCCGCCATCAGCTCCGCGTCCGGCACAACCTCGGTCACCAGTCCAAGTTCTTTGGCCTTAAGCGCGGGATAGACTTCAGAGAACAGCGACATCCTCAGCGCGTTCTCGAGGCCCATGAACTTCGGAAACAGATATGCGCCGCCTTCGTCTGGGATGAGCGCAAACTTGTGGCTGGTGTCTCCAAGCTTCGCGCTTTCGGCCGCAATACGAAAGTCGCAGCATAGCGCGAGGGTCAGCCCGCCCGCGACCGCTGCGCCGTTTATCGCGGCGATGACCGGTTTGTCGAAACGTCTCAGCAAGATGACCAGTTGATGCATGTTCTCGCG
>JBGQGO010000235.1:0-8302 GCA_041497455.1 Blastocatellia bacterium
AAAATGCGGAAGTTTTTGTTATCGTCGCTGATCTCTGTTGTAGTCATCGCGTCTACCGCTCTCGGGGACACGATACATCTGAAGAACGGCAGCGTGCTCAAAGGCAAGGTGACCAGCTTCGCCGACGATCAGTTCATAGTCATGTTGGACACCGGTTCGGGCCGCTATCTGAGCAAAGCCATGGTCTACATGGGAGATGTTGCGCGAATAGAGTTTGACTCGGCCGCATCTGCGGGCGATGCCTCAAGCACCGCAACGCAGCCAGCCGAGGCTCCACCGCGCATGATCAACGATACTCCGCGGCGCGAAACGAAGACTCGCGCGCCTGATCCTGGCGAAACGCCGGTCCGCACACAGCCTGCTGAACCGCAGCCGCGCGAAACGGGGCCTCCTGAAACGCAGACCGCACCGCCACCTGTGCGAGAGCCTGAACCGGCGCAACCCGAAAAGCCCACCGTGACCAGTCCCGCACCAGTGAATGCACCGCCTGCCTCCGAGACTTCCGACAGTGAGCGACCTCCTCGAAAGCCGCTTCTGCCTGTGAAGACTATGACCGTGGATGTAGCTGCAAAGAAGGACTGGACGAGCTCAGGACTGATAGTCAAGCGGGGCGACCACCTGCGCGTCACCGCCAGCGGCACTATCACGCTGGATCCTGTCAGCGGCCGCACGTGCGGGCCTGAAGGCATCAGCGATCTGGTTGATCCCAAGAAGCTAATGCCCGACCAGCCCACCGGGGCGCTCATTGCCGTGATCTCCTCGGACAACGATGATTTCATCTTCCTAGGCCGCTCGGGTGAGTTTACGGCCACGCGCGACGGCCTTCTGTTTCTATCGGTCAACGAAGGGCTGCTCTCCGACAATGTCGGAGCATTCAAGGCGGTGGTTGAATTGCTGGCACAGCGAAAATAGTAACGCCCCCGGTGAGAGGCCAGTACCGTGGCGTTGCGATCAGGAAGACTGGCTCATCAAGAGATGCCCGCTTATGTTCGCCGTGCTCTCAAGTCGACAGCCGAGGTCTTCAGGCCGGTCGATTTAACATCTATTTTCCTTGACTTGAATCGGCCCTTGAAGTAGCCTTTCCTTTCCCGCGAGGCAAGTATCAAATTCTTTCACAGGATGGCGGCGAGCAGGCCCACAGAGTAAACGGTTCAAGCGAGGCCGTTTCGCTCGCCAAGCTTAGAGATAAAGTCGGATACGCGCGGGGCGCTCATTTCAGGTTGATCCGTTTCGCTTGCGACCGCTCACGTAAGATGGATGATGCCCATCAAACCGCTTCCTGTTGTGAGCCGCAAGGAGTAAGTGTTTCACAAGAGGGGAGGAGAACGCTGCTTTCAGCAAGACGACTTACCGCGCAGCTAGCCTCTTCTATCAATCGGCGTGACAAAGCCGAAGAACAGACACAGGACACTTTGGGTGCTCGCTGCGGCAAGCGCGCGCATCACCCATGAATCAATCGCCACACTTTTTCATGAGGAGAGGCAGGAAATGTCAAAATCAAAACCATTCCACTCATTATGCGCAGTGCTGCTGGTGCTGTTTCTCTGCTCCGCGGCTGTTCCGGCCATGGCGCAGTCACAAGCCAGCACCGGTCAGATACAAGGCATCGTCACCGACACTCAAGGAGCAGTCGTTGCCGGTGCAACCGTTACGGCAACGAACAAGGAGACCGGCCTCAAACGCACGTCGACGTCAAGCGACGAGGGTCTCTACTCCATAGTGCTGCTGCCGCCCGGCATCTACACTGTGGTAGCCGAATTCAAGGGTTTTGCGCCGACCACCCTCAACGAGGTTGAAGTTACCGTCGGCCGGACCAGAGATGTCAACCTCGCGATGGGAGTGAGCGGCGTCCAGGAAATGGTGAGCGTTACCGCCGGCGCGATTCAGGTTCAGACGACCCGATCCGAAGCGGACTCCGTCTTGAACGAAAAAGCCATCGAGAATCTCCCGATCAACGGTCGCCGCTTCCAGGACTTCATCACGCTTACACCGACTGCTCAAGTCGATCCATCGCGCGGTCAGATCTCGTTGGCCGGGCAGCGCGGAATCAACGCGAATGTCAACGTTGACGGCGTGGACTATAACCAGCCGTTCTTTGGGGGCATCCGCGGCGGCGAGCGATCCAATACCGCGTTCACGATCCCACAAGAGTCTATCAAGGAATTTCAGGTTGTGGCTGCGGGCTACTCGGCTGAGTTTGGCCGCTCGACCGGGGGAGTTGTCAACGCCGTAACCAAGTCTGGAACCAATTCATTTCATGGCTCGGCGTTTTTCTCGGAGCGTCCGAAGCAGGCTTCTAAGAAGACTGCGTTCTTCGATGCGACTGCGCAGAACCTCAACGACACGAGAAAGAGCCGGGGACTTGACCCGATTGAGTTCGTCCCGGCACCCACGCGACATATGTATGGCGGGTCGTTCGGAGGGCCTATTATTAAGAACAAAGCGTTCTTTTTCGGGGCCTATGAAGAGCAGCGGATAAGCATCGGTCGCCAGGTCTTCTTTGATAACCTGGTAGGATTCGCCAATACTGCGTCGACGCAGGAAGCATTCGACTTCTATCAGTCGCTGCAAGAGCCTTACCAACAAACCAACCACGCCAGGGCATTCCTGGTGCGCGGCGATTACGAGATCAACCAGAATCACCGTTTCAACGTCCGTTTCAGCCGCAATCGAACTGTAGAAGAGAACGCAGTCTCAGTAGGCAACGCGCTCTTTCCGACGATTTCAAACTCCCTTTCAAACAACGGCACCGAGATAGACCAGCTTTACACTATCATGGGCCAGTTCACTAGCTTCTTCACTTCAAGCATGGTCAACGAAATGCGCGCCCAGTTCGCGCGTGAGGAACGGCCACGTCCGGCCAATTCCAAGGAACCGGTTGTGACGAACACGATTGGCAGTTTCGGCACAGTGAACTTCCTCGGGGAAAACACCCAGTTTGACAGGCGCTTCCAGATTGCGGACAACCTCACCTTCACCAAGGGCAATCACACGTTCAAGGTTGGCGGCGAGTATAACCATACGTTTGTCGCGCAGACGTTCGGCTTTAACCAGTTTGGAGCTTTCACGTTCAATACCACTGCGATAGCAAGTCTTCTCGACATTATGTCCTACTCGCCCAGCGTTGCGACGGGAGTCGTGAACCGATTCGATTGCCCGTCGGTTGCTTGCGGCACAGCGATCAGTGTTGGGTACTTGAGGCAGATCGGCAATCTCCAAGCGGCGTATAAGGGGGACGAACTTGCCTTCTTCTTCCAGGATTCCTGGCGCCTTCGTCCGAACCTGACAATGAACTACGGCCTTCGCTGGGAGGAGCAGTACAATCCCACTCCGGAAGCTAACAACGACACACTTATCAATAAGGTCAAAGGATTCAAGTTCCCGTCGGGAGAAACTTATGACCCGACAATAATTCCAGATTCAGGCGGTCAGTGGGGGCCGCGACTCGGACTCGCGTGGGACCCTGCAGGCGATGGCAAGATGGTGGTTCGCGGCTACTCCGGTATCTACTTCGCGCGCACGCCGCTGCTTCTGTTCGCGGATCCAATGAACAACTTCCGGACGCCGCCGGGCAACGTTACCGTCGCCCTACCGTTCAACACAGCAAGCCTTCCGGCGGGTAACCCGCTGAAGACCTGCCAATCAATCTATTGCCAGTTCAATTTGATCGGGATAGACCTAAACAAGTTCACGCTCGACAAGCTGCCCGTCCTCACGCCGGCCCAGCTTTCAGAAATCGCCGGTAAGCTCGGCCTCAGTCCCGATCCGTTCTTCAATGCGCAGTTGCTTTCCGTGTCGCCCACCTTCAAGAATCCGAAGTCGTACCAGGCAGGCCTCGGCATTGAACGTGAGATTCTCCCCAGCTTTACCGTTGGCGCAGATTTCACCTATGTCAAGGCAGTTAACCTCGAGCGCAACCGTGAGGTGAACATACCGTTGCCGACACTTGCTGCTACGACTTCGAGACCCGTCTACGGCGTGAGCAACCAGTCGAGACTGCGCCCAAATCCGCAGCTCCAGGGCTCGCTACAGCTTCGTGAGTCGTCAGCAAAGTCGCTCTACCGCGCTCTGACCTTCAGCGCGAAGCTCCAGCGTAAATGGGGCCAGTTCAACGCCTTCTACACGCTGTCGAAGTTAGTGGCTGATGACGACAATGAGCGTAGCTCGGGCGGTGTGGCTTATCAGGACAGCTATGACTTTTCATCTGAGTACGGTCCGTCGGACCTTGATCGAAGGCACCAGGTCGTTCTCAGCCCTGTCATATTCCTTCCGAAAGGATTCGACATTTCAAGCGGTATGCGGCTGCGTTCAGGGAGGCCAATTGATGCAAGGATCGGCAGTGACGTGAACCAGGACGGCGTAAACAATGACCGCCCGTACCTCGCGCCTGGCGTAAGTTTCGGACGCAATGCGTTCCGCAACCTGCCTGTATACAACTTTGACTTCCGTGCCCAGAAGCGATTCAACCTGCACGGCGAGAACATGCGCCTGACACTCTCGATGGAGATATTCAATATCTTCAACTTGAGCAATATTCAGCTGTCAGGCAGCGCTGTAACCAACTATTGCACAGGCACACAGACTGCCACGAGCAACTGCGGTTTCCTTGGGCCAACGAACCCGAACTTCCTACAAACGATTGATCGAAGCCCGACCAGTGTGCGCTTTGGACAATTGCTGCTGACGAACACAGGTGGCGAACCGTTCCAGATGCAGTTCGGAGCGAGGTTCACGTTCTAGCAAGTTCGTCTGATCAACTTTCAACCAACGGCGGTGGTGAGTCGCAACTTACCACCGCCCTTTCTTTTGCCAACACAAGCCGGCGACTGAATACGATGTCACCTCTTTGCCAATGACACCCCGCGGCAATTTTTCAATTCGCCTTGCACGCTTTCCCCTCATTCCCATGTCGCAGCGCTTCTTTGCAAACTCATTTCTCTTTTGCGTTCTGTAATCGAGTAGAGATTTTGGAACTCAGATCAGGCGCGGGTGTCTAATTAACTAGCATCCGCCAACTGACCTGAGCGCCGCGCGTCCCGTGCCCAGCGCTATCTAAGAATGATGGTGTCGCAGTTTCTGGTTCTCAATCTCAAGCGCGTTCATTGCGGGAAAACAAAACGACGGCCGCCCTGAGGTTTTTCTCCCGCGTTGCGGCCAACAAGGCCCGATGTCGAAACCAGAACTGACCCGGAAACCACAACAGCTTCGGAGGTATCATGCAACGCAGGTTCGTTCCGTTCTTCGCTTTCCTCATAATGCTCTGTGCCGCTGGCTACATTACCCTTGCGCGAGTTTCGAGGACTAGAGGCTCGATCTTCGTAGCCAAAGCTTCAAGCTCACACACGCAAGGCGCGCTTCAAATCGTCGATCCCGAAAAGGGCGTCGTTGCCGAATGCCCGCTCAAACACACCGACGTAAAAGCCGAGATCAACGGGTTCATCTCGCGAGTAGTTGTGACTCAAGAGTTTGAGAATCCTTTCAAAGAAAAAATCGAAGCCGTATACACCTTCCCTTTGCCTCAAAAACGCCGCCGTCGATGATATGACGATGCGCGTCGGGGACCGCACCGTGCGCGGACGAATAAAGCGCCGCGAAGAAGCTCGCGCCGTGTATGAAGCCGCTCGCGCCGCTGGGCAAGTCGCAAGCTTGCTCGATCAAGAGCGGCCGAACATATTCACTCAGTCGGTCGCAAACATCATGCCCGGCGAGAAGGTCACCGTCACGATCAGCTACGTCGAAACTCTGACGTACGAAGACGGCTCCTACGAGTTTGTCTTCCCGACGGTTGTCGGCCCGCGATACATTCCCGGTGCGCCCGTTGGCAAGCTAGGCGGCGGCCGGGCGCCGGATACGGATCGCGTACCGGACGCATCGCGCATCATGCCGGCCATTGCTCCACGGGGCACGCGCACCGGTCACGACATCTCAATCGAAGTCGCGCTCGATGCGGGCGTACCAATCGACGGGTTGAAATCGACGCTGCACGACGTCGAAGTCGAACGCCCGACGGCTCACAGCGCGGTCGTGAGCCTCAAGGACAAAGCCGTAATTCCAAACAAGGATTTCATTCTCAAATACGACGTTGCGGGACGGCGGATCGAAGATGCCGTTCTCACTCATCGCTCTGGGAGTGCTGATCGGGGCGAGGGGTTCTTCACCATGATTCTTCAACCTCCCGAGCGCTCACAGACAGGTCTCCTGAGGTCATCGCTCAACTCAAGCAAATGGGCTTCGAAGTGGTTCTCGATCCGAAGACCGCAAAGATGATCATCGGCCGGCTGCCGATCGAGAAGCTGGCGGCGCTGGCCGAACTGAAATCGGTCCGTTATGTTGCTCCGATGACGAGCAACTGAAATCGCATCTGCGTTGTTCGCCGGTCATAGCGAAAGGCAAGCTCGCGTGAGCTTGCCTTTCTTTTCATCAGTCACAGATAATCGCAACTTGAAGTCTGACATCTTCAGGTCAAGGAGAACAGCATGACTGGCGAAGAGATGGAACGAGCGATTGAGTTTCTAATCAATCATCACGCGACGGTTAGCTCAGACATCGAAGGCTTGAAAGAGGCTCAGAAGAGCACCGCAGCGAACATTGAGTCGCTGGCGAAGACCGTAGTCGGTTTAGCCGATAGCGTGTCTAGACTGGAAGCGCAAGCGGAAGCGGACCGGCGCGATATGCGGGAGACATTTGACAGCGTGGCAGAAGAAATGCGGGACGGCTTCAACAAGCTTATTCTGTCGAACGAGATTACACGTGATCTCTGCAATCAGGTCGCTCGCCTTGCCGTCTCAGCCAGCCAACGCGTGACGGTTCTTGAAGACACCAACAGGTAAACCCGAGGCGAGAAAAAAAGAAACGCAATGACCCCAACCGTCAGAGTTCGCTTTGCTCCCTCCCCCACAGGCTATCTTCACCTCGGCGGCGCTCGCACGGCGCTGTTCAATTGGCTCTTCGCCCGCAAACACGGCGGCGTGTTCATCCTGCGCATCGAAGACACCGACGTTCAGCGATCATCCGAAGAGATGGTTCAGGGTATCCTCGACGGAATGCACTGGCTCGGTCTCGACCCCGACGAAGGCCCTTTCTTTCAGTCTTCGTTTCTCGAGCAACATCGCGCGGCGGCTCGCAGACTGGTCGAAGAGGGCAAGGCCTATTATGACTTCACGCCTAAAGAACAAACCGACGACCGCACCGTCAGAGCCAGAATAGTCGACCGAGCGCGAGCCCAGGCCGGCACGGTTAAGGAGCCAAACCCGTTTCGCGACTTGCCTCTTGAAGAAGCTCTTCGGCGCGCCGACTCCGGCGAGTCCGCCGCGATAAGGCTGAAAGTTCCCGACCCGGGTGTCTCTCGATTCGACGACCTTGTCTACGGTCCGCAAGAACGCGACCACTCAGACATCGAAGACCTGGTGTTGATTCGCTCGGATGGTCACCCGCTTTACAACCTCTCAGTAGTGGTTGACGACATCGAGATGTGCATAACTCACGTCATTCGCGGTCAGGATCATTTGACCAACACGCACAAACAAGTGCTCATCTACGAAGCGCTGGACGCGCCAGTGCCACAGTTCGCGCATCTGCCGCTTATAATGGCGCCCGGAAGAGAGAAGCTGTCGAAGCGCAAGCACGGCGAAGTAGTTTCGGTGACGACTTATCGCGATCGAGGCTTCGTTCGCGATGCGTTAGTCAACTATCTGGCGCTGCTCGGCTGGTCGCCGGGATCGGATCAGGAAATCATGTCACGCGAGGAACTGATCGAGAAGTTCTCTCTCGAAGCGGTTAACAAAGCCTCGGCGATCTTCAACTTCAACGAGAAAGACCCGCGTGACTGGACCGACCCTAAAGCGCTGTGGATGAACGGCGAGTACCTCCGCGCAATGCCGCTGGACGAACTGGTTCCGCTTGTCGGCGAACAGTTGACGAGGTTCAACCTCTGGCGTGAAGAGTACGACTCGAATGAACGCGAGTGGTTAGCTCGAACTATCGACCTTCTGCGGGCGCGTTATCGCACCACACAGGATTTCGCAACATTGGGGCGGCCTTATTTCTCCGACGAATTCGAATGTGAGCCTGACGCGGTCAAGAAGAATTTGAAGGATGAACGCCTAAAGGCCTTGTTGCCCGGCCTGGCCGACCGGCTCGCGTCGCTCGATGAATTTACACACGAGGCCACGGAATCGGCTCTGAGAGCCTACGCTGAGGAGCAGGCCGTTACGGCGGGACTATTGATCAACGCCGCGCGCACCTCGCTGACGGGCCAGACGGTCGGGCCTGGTATGTTCGACATTATGGTAACGCTAGGTCG
>JBGQGO010000236.1:0-8295 GCA_041497455.1 Blastocatellia bacterium
CTTACGCTCACTGCAAAAGCTCGAAAGCGTTCCGCTCGGATTCGAGCGCGAGCACCTGCTTCTGTTTTCAGTGGCGCCGGGGCTGAACGGCTACAAGGGCGCGCCTCTCGCCGAGTACTACCGTCAGGTGCAGGAGCGAATCGCGGCAATCCCCGGAGTGAGCGCGGTGAGTTTCTCGTCGCACGGACCGGTCGGCGATGGAGTGAGCTCTTCAAGCATCAAGATTCCCGGCGTCACATCGGGCAAGGAGGTGTTTGACCTTCATAGGCATTTGGTCGGGCCCGGCTACTTCGACACGCTCGGCATACCGACGCTGACCGGCCGCGTGCTTGATGAACGCGATAACCTAGCCGGGCCGAAGGTCGCCGTCGTCAATCAGACGCTCGCACGCAGCGCTTTCGGCGAGGACAATCCCCTGGGCAAGATCCTGCGCTTCGGCAGCGACGCAAAGCCTCGAGACTTCCAGATCGTCGGAGTCGTCGGCGACGCCAAGTACAATGACTTGCGGGAACCGGCGCCGCCGACCGCATACTTTTCACACCTGCAGGCGATCGATGCAGCGAGCTTCATGACTTTTCAAGTTCGCACAAAGACGGACCCCGAGGCAGTCGTGGCCGCGCTGCGCAGCGAAGTCGCCGAGGTGGACGCGAATATTCCAATCACCAAACTCGACACGCTCGTTCAACGAATCGATAAGGCCCTGTTGTTCGAGCGGATGTTCTCGCGGCTCACGGGTACATTCGGTCTGTTGGCGCTGGTGCTGGTCTGCGTCGGCCTGTATGGAACGATGTCGTACTTCGTAGCACGGCGAACGAATGAGATCGGCATCCGTATGGCGCTGGGCGCGCAGCCCGTCGGAGTGTTCCGAATGGTGCTCAGCGAAGGATTGAAGCTTACGTCCGCCGGAGTCGTGATCGGTCTCGCCGGAGCAGCCCTCGGGACGCGTTTGATATCGAGCGCGCTCTACGAAGTGCCCGCACTGGATCCGTTGACGTTTGTTTGCGTTGCAGTGCTGCTGATCTCGGTAGGGTTATTTGCTTGTTACGTTCCGGCTCGCCGGGCGATGAAAGTTGATCCGATGGTGGCGCTGAGATACGAATAGATCTCGTCGGGTTGGGACGACCATAAAGTTTCTCGCGCGAATCCCACCCACGGGAGTGGGTGGATTGTTCAAGTCCTGCCTACAGACGAAGGCCGCGCGCTGCTTCCTCGAATCCCACCCAGAGGATGCCACGGGCTTGCCCCGTTGGAGGTTCACGATGTCTGCTACATCAAGGCCGAGTTGTGGACCAAGGATGCCACGGGCTTGCCCCGTCGGAGGTTCACGATGGCTCCTACGCAAGGCCAAGTTGTGGGACCAAGGATGCCACGGGCTTGCCCCGTTGGAGGCTCACGATGGCTGCTACATCAAAGCCGAGTTGTGGGCCAAGGATGCCACGGGCTTGCCCCGTGGAGGTTCACGCTGGCTGCTTAACCGCCGAATGTTCGTGCCACCAAACTAGCAGCCAGCGTGAATCTCCACGGGGCAAGCCCGTGGCATCTCGCGAGTCGCATGCGATCGTTGTAGCAGCCATCGTGAGCCTCCAACGGGACAAGCCCGTGGCATCCTCAGAGTCTTCACACGGTTTCTTGCGAGGGAGTTATGAGCGCCCCGCCAAGAACCGAACGCAAGAGTCTGACGCGCACCCCTGAGCCGTGTATCGCAGGCTCTGGACTTCATCCGGGGACCTTACGAAGCGATAAACCTCGGGGGTTCAGTCCGCCATTGGGAAGCCCTTTCTCGGAATCGAACAACGAAACCGCTCCGAGCTCATTCGAGCCGGGCGGTTTTCCTTGTGCTCGCCGCGTTTAGCCGAGGCACAGACGCTGGCACGAAGATTGGTAGGTGTGCCCAGTCGTCTCGCTGTTGGCTTGTTGTGAATCTTCGAAATGCTGAGACTCGAGATTCTCAGTTTTTTTAGACGGCTAACACTTATGCGGCGTCTAGCGTCTACATTCGGCGAAACGGAAACTTGGTAAGCAGTGACGGGAGGATAGACGATGAGAAAGACGATGCTCTTCTTGACGGTACTTGTTCTTGGTTGTTGCTTGATCTTCGAACGCGCCGGTGCGCAAGAAAGAAGGCACCGCAGCACTACGATCTCAACCAGCGGAGAAAAAGGAATCACCGATTGCGAGCAGGTGAGAATGCGAATCGGGGACGGCGAAACAGTACGGTCCCAACTTGTGCAGACTGTTCCCAAGTCAGCGATCTCAACGCTTCAAGTTCGGTCCTCTAAGAACGGAGGTATTCATATCCAGGGCTGGAACCGCGATGAGTATTCGATCACCGCGTGCCTGGCGGCCGCGAGCGACAACGCCAACGAAGCCAAAGCGCTTCTCGACCAGCTCAAGCTGTCTGTCAGCGATGGCAAAGTAACGGTCGAAGGACCGAGCCCGCAGGATTGGATAGCTTACTTGATCATCCAAGCGCCTAATGGAGCGGTCGTAGACCTGAACTCCCAGAACGGTCCCATTGGCGTGAGCGACTTCTCGGGCAACATCCAGGCTCGGAACGTAAACGGACCCATCACGTTTCACGACGTCAACGGCCAGGTTCGGGCCGACGTCCAGAACGGTCCGATTACCGTGAGCGGCAGCGGCGGAGACTTTCGCCTGAGCGCCCAAAATGGTCCGCTGACCATTACGCTGGATGGCAGTCAGTGGTCAGGTGGAGAGCTCGAAGGAAGCACACAGAACGGACCGCTCACGCTGAAGCTGCCCGAGGGCTATCTGTCGTCGGTACGTATCGATGCTTCGAAGCATTCACCTGTTGAGTGCAGAGCGATTCAGTGCCAGCAGGCTGTGCGGACGTGGGATCGTCCAAGCGTCACTCAATTTGGCGACTCAACTCCGGTCATCCGTCTGTCCACCATCAATGGACCTGTCACAATTGTGTCGCCCGGCAAGAGGTGAAGGTCGAGGATTCAGGATAGAGGATTGCGGAAAAGATCATAGAAACGAGAGGTGCTCCTCGATCTTCGATTCTCGATCGTCGCTCTCTGGTCACCGCTCCGGGAGTTTCATCCATAGGCGTGGAGCAACAGAACACGGAGGGACGATGGGCGCCATTTTATGCAGCAGATCTGAAACTTGAAGCAACGGCGCAGCACTAACTCAAAAGCTTAAAGTCTGACGTGTCGCTGGAGGACGAATGGACAACTTGCTTCAAGACCTGCGTTACGGCATTCGAATTCTGTTCAAGAGCCCAGCAGTCACTTGCGTCGCTGTTATCTCGCTTGCTCTGGGCATCGGCGCCAACACGGTCGTCTTCAGCGTGGTGAATGCAATCCTGCTGAAGTCGCTGCCTTACACCGATCCTGATCGGATAGTGCTCGCATGGGGCAACATGCCTTCGGAGAACAGGAATCGCAGCCAGGTCTCTGCTACGGATGTCGCTGATTGGCGCACTCAGAACAGCGTCTTCGAGGATGTCACCACTTATCAAAGCTACCGGCCAATAATGTCAGGAATCGGCGACGCTGAAAGAGTCCCCGGGATGGGCGTAGGTGACGGTTACTTCAAGATCATGAGAATCGAGCCGATCCTGGGTCGCGCCTTCACCTCAGAAGAACAAATAGATGGCCAGGACATGGTCGTTATCCTAAGTTATGGCCTGTGGCAGCACCGATTCGGAGGCGACCCTAACGTCGTCGGTAACAGTGTGCTGCTCAATAGCCGGCCGCACACCATTGTCGGAGTGATGCCTGCGGAATTGCACTCGCTTCCGACCACCCTCATTGACGCTCCGGCAGAGTTCTACAGGCCCGTTGGAGAAAACTATGACGCAGAGCAGCGCTCGGCCCGCCATCTTCGGGCAATCGCGCGCCTCAAATCCGGCGTTACGCTCGCACAAGCCCAATCGGAGATGGATGTCATTTCCGGCCGTCTCGAGCAGCAACACCCCAGGTACAATACCGGGTACGGCGTGCGGCTGGTTTCACTGCCCGAAGACACTGTGGGAGGCTTGCGACAAACGCTTCTATTGCTCTTCGGAGCAGTGGCTTTCGTCCTGCTGATCGCCTGCGCGAACGTCGGCAATCTCCTGCTCGCCCGCTCGACTGCAAGACAAAAAGAGATTGCGATTCGCGCGGCACTTGGAGCCGGGCGAACCCGGTTGGTCCGCCAGTTTTTGACGGAGAGTATGCTCCTTGCCGTTCTTGGCGGAGGCCTTGGACTTCTGCTTGCCCTTTGGGGAACAGGCTTCGTCGAATCGCTTGGCTCGCGCGTCACTCCTTTGCTGAGCGGGATTGACATAGATTCTCGGGTGCTCGGCTTCACTGTTGCGATTTCGATTCTGGCTGGCGTCGTCTTTGGATTGGCCCCTGCTCTGCACGTTTCGAAGCCAGACTTGAACGAATCGCTGAAAGATGGAGGCCGAACCTCAGGCGCGGATTTCGGTCGAAATCGTTTGCGCGGCAGCCTGGTCGTTTCCGAAGTGGCGATGGCGCTTGTGTTGCTCGTTTGCGCGGGTCTGCTGATTCAAAGCTTGATGCGACTGCGTGACATCAACCCGGGATTCAACTCCGAGAACATGCTAACGATGAACGTGACGCTTCCCGGCGTGAAATATCCAAAGAGCGCGAATTGGATTATGTTCTATAAAAACCTGGTTGACCGCCTTGAAGCTCTGCCTGGAGTCCAGGGAGCGGGCGTCACCAGCGTGCTGCCCTTCAGCGGTAACTTCGATGGCCGCAGCCTGGTAGTAGAGGATTACCCGAAACCCCCGGGGGAAGAAATCAGCGTTGATCTCTACATAACGACTCCCGGCTATCTGCGCACCATGGCGATCCCGCTTACTAAAGGGCGCGATCTGGCGGAGCAAGACACTGAGACTGCTCCGATGGCGGCGCTGATCAACGAGACCATGGCGCGAGAGTTGTGGCCGAATCAGGATCCCCTCGGCCGGCGAATCAAGTTCCCGGGCTCGGAGAAGAGAGCGCAGCCGTGGCGAACGATTGTCGGAGTGGTGAGCGATGTCAATCAATTTGCGCTCGACAAGAAGCCGCCCATGCAAATCTACCTGGCCGAGGCGCAATTTCCTACGGCCTATATGACGCTTGTGGTGCGCACGGTTTCCGATCCGAAGACGATGATAGCCAGCGTGCGACAGGAGATTCGAGCATTAGACGCTGACCAGGCGGTGTACGGCATCGCGACGATGGAACAACTGCTATCGGATTCGATTTCGCTGCGGCGGTTCTCGATGCTGCTGCTCATCGTCTTTGCCGCTGTCGCGCTGACTCTTGCAGCATTGGGGATCTACGGCGTGGTCTCTTTCTCGGTCACCCAGCGCACGCGTGAAATCGGAATTCGAATGGCGCTAGGGGCAGCCCATGGCGACATCGTCAAGCTGGTTGTGAGTCATGGAATGGCTTTGACGTTCGGCGGCGTTGCGATTGGGCTGATAGCTGCATTCGGGCTGACTCGCTTGATGACAAACCTCCTTTACGGGGTGAGCGCGACTGACCCGATCACCTTTGCGCTAATTTCGGTCGTGCTGGCAGGAGTGGCTCTGGGAGCCTGTTTCGTGCCAGCTCGCCGCGCGACGAAGGTCGATCCGATGGTCGCGCTGCGGTACGAATAGGTTCAGGGTTCAGGGTTCAACGGCAGAAGCGCAAGGAGTTAAGGCTTTATCCATGTTTTAGGTTTGCTACGGCGACGCACAACCAGGCTAAAGCCTGAACTCCATGCGCTTCAACCCCTGAACCGTTAACCCGGAACCGATACTTTGGAGGACTAATGGAAACTCTACTTCAAGATCTTCGCTACGCGTTTCGAATGCTGCGCAAGAAGCCTTCGTTCACCGTTATAGTAGTTTTGGCTCTGGCTATCGGCATCGGCGCAAACACCGCGATATTCAGCGTAGTCAACGCCATCCTGCTTCGCTCGCTTCCGTATAAGAATGCCGAGCGCATCTCGATGATATGGATGGACAATCCGA
This sequence comes from Blastocatellia bacterium, assembly GCA_041497455.1. Lineage (GTDB taxonomy): Bacteria > Acidobacteriota > Blastocatellia > UBA7656 > UBA7656 > Onstottus_A. Next base: position 5,984 of record JBGQGO010000236.1, read on the forward strand.
AGCTCGGTGTGTCGCAGGACTGGCATTCGTATCCGAACTACGTCGACTACAAAGAACAGAACCAGGTCTATGAAGATATGGCCGCGTTCAACGATCGGAGTTTCAATCTTACCGGGACCGGCGACCCGGTTCGAGTTGTCGGCGTGTGGACAACCGCAAGCCTGTTTTCGGTCCTGGGTGTCGAGCCTGCCCTCGGGCGCACTTTCACTCAGGAGGAGGAAGAGCCCGGCAAAGACCTGGTCGTGGTCTTGAGCAACGGGCTGTGGCAAAGTCGCTTTGGCGGCGACCCCGGTATTGTTGGCCAGCCGATCAACATGAACGGCGTCAACCGAACCGTTGTCGGAGTCATGCCGGCGAGCTTCCAGTTTCCTGAAAAGAAGAAGGAGCTGTGGATACCGCTCGCCATCAGTCCTCAAAGAAAGCAGGCGCGCAATTCCATCTCCTATAAGGCCGTCGGACGGCTCAAACCCGGCGTTACCATCGAGCAGGCGCGAGCCGATATGGGCGCAATAGCAAAGAGACTCGACGACCAGTATTTCCAGTCGGGCTACGGGATAAACCTCGTCCCGCTGCATGATCAGGAGACTCACACGGTTAGGCCCGCGCTGTTGGTCCTGCTAGGAGCCGTAGCTTTCGTTTTGCTGATCGCCTGCGCCAATGTTGCCAACCTACTTCTAGCGCGCGCGGCGTTAAGAGAACGAGAGGTTGCCATTCGCGTAGCGCTGGGAGCCGGCCGCTCGCGAATCATTAGACAGGTGCTTACTGAAAGCGCTTTGCTCTCGTTGGCCGGTGGTGCGGCCGGGTTGCTGCTTGCCGTTTGGGGGTTGAAGGTGCTTGTAGCGCTGAGCCCGGCAGATATTCCACGTCTCGATCAGACCGGCATCGATGGCAAGGTGCTGGCATTCACGCTAGCCGTGTCGCTCGTCACAGGTTTGATCTTCGGACTCGCGCCTGCGCTGCAGACTTCGAAGTCCGACCCGAACGAATCGCTCAAGGAAGGCGGCAGAGGATCGACCGGCGGAGTTAGCGGCAGACGCGTTCGCAATCTGCTCGTAGTTTCCGAAATTGCGCTCTCGCTGATTTTGCTCATCGGCGCGGGCCTGTTGATAAAGAGTTTCATGCGGCTCCAGCAATTCGAACTCGGCTTCAATCCGGACAACCTTCTAACCATGCGGGTTCAGCTACCGGGGTCGAAGTATCGCGATGGAAAGCAGGTTGCTGGTTTCTATCAACGGCTCCTCGAGAGAATGGAGACCGTCCCCGGAGTGCAGTCGCTCGGCGCGATTTCGAGTGTGTTCCTCACCGACACTCCGCAATCCACGAACTTCTCGATCGAAGGGCGGCCCGTGCCCACCGGAGCTGAAGCGATAGAGGTTCCACTGGACTCAATATCCCCGAGGTACTTCAGAGTGATGGGTATTCCGTTGCTTCGGGGGCGCGAGTTCGATAACCGAGATGTTGAGGGAGCTACGCCGGTTGTCATAATCAACGAGACCTTTGCGCGCCGTTTCTTTGAAGGCGAGGACCCAATAGGCAAGCGATTTGTTTATGGCTCGCCTGATCCGAAGAATCCCTGGATCACCATCGTTGGCGTCGTGGGCGACATGCGCCGAACGGGGTTCGACAAAGCGGTCCGCCCGGAGACTTTTCTGCCTGAAGCCCAGAATCCCGACAATGAGCTGACAATTGTGGCACGCACCGCGACCGATCCCGCGACCTTCGCCGGTGCGCTGCGCAATGAAGTATGGTCGATTGATAAGGACCAGTCCGTCTACGACATCAAGACGATGCACCAGACACTGTCGGAAATGATGTCGCAACGCCGCTTCAACATGCTGCTCCTGGGATTATTCGCGGCAGTTGCTTTGACGCTCGCGGCAGTCGGCATCTACGGTGTCATCTCGTACTCGGTAACGCAGCGCTCACACGAGATCGGGATTCGCATAGCGCTCGGCGCGCAGTCACGCGACGTCTTGAAGCTGGTCGTTGGTCAGGGGATGCTGCTGGCTGGGATCGGTGTATCGATCGGCTTGATCGCAGCTTCTGCGTTGACGCAATTGATGTCGAGCCTCTTGTTTGGGGTGAGCGCTGCCGACCCCGTCACATTCGTGCTGATTTCTTTGCTGCTGATTGGAGTGGCCCTGGCGGCCTGTTTCGTGCCTGCGCGCCGCGCGACGAAGGTCGATCCGATGGTCGCGCTGAGGTATGAATGATCTGATTGCCGATTGCCGATTGCCAATTGCGAACTGATCGCGCTTTGTCTTTCAATCGGTAATCGCCAATCGCCAGTGGAAGGAGGAGAAATGGAAGCA
>JBGQGO010000237.1:0-8262 GCA_041497455.1 Blastocatellia bacterium
CTGCTGACCCTGCCGCCTCCCCGCTTGCTGTCCGCGCTGGCCACGGTTGCCCTGAGACTGGCTCTGCTGGCCGGTTTGAGCCTGTTGCTGTCGGGACTGAGTTCCCTGCTGACCTTGCTGACCCTGCTGTTGGCCGTTCTGGTTCTGACCCTGCTGTTCGCCAGATTCCATCTTGCGCCGCAGCGATTCAAGATTGTCAGCAAGCTCACGCGCGCGATTCAGGGCGTCTTCCAAACCCTCCCCTTGAGCGCTTTTTGTCGCGCCCCCTTCGGCTGCCTGAAGGTCCTTTAGCACCTCTTCGAGATTGCCCTTGATAATCCGTTCGCGTTCGCGCGCCTGATCGTACCAGCCGCTTGCGATCAGTTGCTGGTTCTGCCGGATCTTATCGGGGATTCTATTCTGACGAATTGCGCCGGCGGCTTCGCGAAGCTTGTCGCTGGCCTGCTGGCGGTCCTGACCCATGCCTCGCGCTGCCTGATCGATGTCGCGTTCAAGGCCTGCGACTTGATCCGCAAGCGCCTGTTTGCGCTCGCCAATTTGTTGTTTCTTCTCTTCGCTCGCGCCTCCAGCTTGTCCGTTGCGCGCCAGCTCTTCCACGTTGCGTGAGATCTCTTCCTGTCGTTTCAACGCCTCTTCAGTTTGTTGTCGAAGCTTCTGCACATTCTGCTGCCCGCCCGCGCGCTGCGCTGAGTCGAGCATGCGCCGCGCCTGCTCCATGCGGTCGAGCGCGCGAAGCTGTTGGGCGGTCGATTCTCCGCCGCCCTGCTGTGAAGAAGACGACTGCGACTGAGACGCTTGCGCGCGCTTCAATTCGTCGGCCGCCTGCTGCATTTGCTGGGCTGCCTCGGCGAGCTTAGGGTCGCGGCGGTCACGCGAGAGTTTCTCAAGCTCGCGAGCCATCTTCTGCGCTTCGTCGATCATTTCCTGTTGCTGTCGCTGCGAGCCGCCTCCGCCGCCGCCCTGCTGCTGCATCTGCGAGCGCATTTTCTGCTCGAGTTGTTGCTGCTGGCGGCGCGCGAGTTCCGCAAGCCGCCGCGCGATTTCGTCCTGCTGCTGGCTTTGATTCTGTTGTTGCTCTCGCTGAACCGTCTCGTACTGGTTCTTCATCTTGTCGAGCTGAAGCTCGAACAGATCGGCCAGTTCCTGCTGGTCCTGTTGGCTGTTGCCCTGACCTTGACCCCCGCCTTGCGCGACTTGAATCTCACGGAAGATCGCTTCGGCTCGCAGGAGCTGCTGCAAGGCTCGTTGCTCGGGCGGAAGCGATTGTTTGGTCTTCTTGGCGCGCAGCTCATCAATCGCCGTAACCATCTCCTTCCCGGCTTGCGCAAGGTACTCGACAAGCTTCGCGTAGTCTGGCTGCGAGTTTAGTTGATCGCCGAGTCTCCGCCGAATGCGCTCAGCGAGGTTCTCGGCATCCGTCTTGAGCTTTTCCTGGCTCAGCGTCACCGCACCAAAGTTCTCATCCTTCTCTGGCGGCGTGTAGGTCGAAAGCTCGCGCTGAACCCGGAACGTCGCAGCGATAATCTCGCGCTGGCGGCGGGTGAGCGCGTTGGACTCCTGATCGCCGCCCTGGCCCTGACCCTGCTGTTGAGCCTGACGGAACTCGCGATCGAAGGGCCGCACTTCCATGAAATAAATGTCACTGGTCGATTCTTGCGGAGTGGCCGAATTGTCACGGGCCTTGGCGTAGTAGGAAATGAAATCGCCCGGCTGCAACCCGTACTCCTCAAGGAAGAACGTATGCGCGCCGGACAGCGTGCGCGCGGCGTCGCTCTTCAGGTCTTGCAACTGAACGCGCTTCTCCTCGCCCCCGTTGACTGAGTAATAGAGCTCAACCGAGGACACGCCGAAATCGTCCTCGGCGCGCACCTGGGTGAAGACCTCCTGAATGCTGCTGACCTTCATATCGCGGCCGGGCTTATCGATGATAACCGTCGGCCCGTGATCGTCGAGCACAGTGATGTCGTATTCGTTCGAGCCGTTGTAGCGCTCGCCACCTTCGCTGGTCAGCTCGATGCGGTACGTGCCGTTCTGCTTGACCGTGAATTGTCCGACGAAATGACTGTCATCGGCCCGCGTCATCTCGACCTTCGTCCCGTCGCTGATAACGATCCGGGCAGCCTTTGCGTTAGCGCTCAACTGAGCCGCGACTTCGACGACCGTGCCTTTGAGCGTGGCCACTTCTCCGCCGTTCTCGATCTTCTTACTGGCGAGCCTGGTGTAGGCAGGAAAGCTCAACATCAGGTCGATCTGCTTTACGAACGGGAGGTCCACGACTTCGAGCGAGAACTCTGGCGACCGGATGTCTTTCGACTCGACGTAGTAAGTGACCGAGTCCTGGATGTTGAAGATTAGAAACTGAAACTCGCCGTTGTTTTTGGCCGGCTCCATCGTGTGGGCTTGCCAGTTGTCAGCGCCATTCTTGCGCATGAACACCTGAGCAATTGTCGAATCGAAGCCCGCAAGCGTCGCTTTCAACTTCTGATCTGAGCCGCGAGGCACGCGCGCCGTGCCGGGGCTCACGTTGATGAACATCGAGCTAGCCGCGACCGAATCGTCATCCGATGAGTACAGCGCGGACAGCCCGCTTGAAACTGATCGAGGCGCGAGCGCCAGCGTGCCTATCAACGCGAGCAGTATCAGGGCCGCCGCTGCACCGTAGGCGTAACCATAACGTGGATCGACTACGCTATCGAGATCAGCAGACGAGGACCGGCGGGATGCGTCCGTGATCAACCGATCGACTATCGCCGGCGAGGCCTCGCGCGGACCTTCGGAATACTCGACTGCGGTCACCAGGCGGTCTCCGAGTCCGCACTTCTCCTCGATCAGCCGGGCAATCTTGGCATCGTCTATCTTCGCGCGCAGAGGGCGAATGAGAAACAACCACGCGGCGGCCATCGTCAGCACGACGGGCATTAGTCGAAGCACGATCAGCGCGGCGTGCTTTTGCTTGAGCAGGCCGGCTACCAGCGCAACAATCAACAGCGAAACAGCCGCAACGGCCAGCGTGATCGCCGCGCCTCGAAGCGCCTGGCGAGTGCGAATGCGCCGGCGAACTTGTTTGATGACTTCAGTGACGTTCTGCAATTGAGGACTCATCCCGCGATCCCCCTTTGAAACTAATGGACCGAGTATACCCCGATTCTGCGGACCGACCAATAACCCGGTGGTCTGGGAGAGAGTTCGTAGTTCGGCCTTCAGGCGGAAGTTCGTACTCCCTTTCGGACGCCGGCGGAGGCATCCGATACGCACTTCCGCCTGAAGGCCGAACTAAGAACTCTCTCCCTGGTCATGAAATCAACTTCGGAACCCGGATGCGCCGCGCGATGACTGCTTCGGCTACAAACAACGCCAGCACCGTCAGCAGCAGCGGCACCCATAGTCGCTGCCTCGCCTCTTTTTCTTCAGCCGTCAAAGTAGACGATTGAGCAGGCTGCGCGTTCGCGTCTCCCGGCGCCGGAGAAATATTTGCAACCAGCTCATCGACGCTTAGCTTAGTCAGATCCGATTCCTTGGTGTCGAGATTTACCGCTACGAATTCGTCTCGGTCGCGATAACGCAGCCGATAGAACCCGATCTCGCTCGCGTCCAATGACTGCTCGCCCGAAGAATTCTTTCTCAGGTCATCGACTCGCTTGCCGCCGGGACTATCGACCGCCGGCAGTGAGCCGTCTTTGTCGGCGGGCGTCGTGAACGCTTGCCCAATCGTGTAAGAGGAAGCGGCCTCTCGTCCTCCCAAATACTCGAGCATCTGACGCATCAGGGGAAGGAACATCGGTGTGAGCGGCAAATCGTTCCAAGCCGTGTCCAGCGTAGTTGTGAGCAGCAACACCTTGCCCCTGCCCGCCGAGCCTTCGACTACGATCGGGCTCCCGTCATCCAACGCCGCAATCGTCAGCGCTCCTTCTTTCGCGGCCGCGCGGTGATAGCCGTAGACTCGCGTCGAGGTCAAGCGCCCGCTGCGAGCAAACGCGCCGAAGATGGGATGATCCGTCTTCACCTGGCTCATCAAAGCGTAACCGCGCGACTGAACGACTTCGCCAAGCTGTGCGGGCGCGATCGTTCCAAGCAGTCGATTGAAGTCGCCCGCATCGGTGTGTTTTGCAGCCGCGAGGATCAATCCGCCGCCGCGCTCAACGAATGTCTTGAGTGCAGAGGCGAGTCCTTCGTTGATGCCGGCCGCATCGTTTACGATCACGACCCGGTACGGATCAAGCTCGGATGGGTTCACGCTCCCGGCGGTCTTCACAGTTAACGCGTGTTGATTGTTCTCGCCCGCGGCGAGCGACTGCTGAAGAAAGAAACTCTCGCTTCGGCCGCGCGCCGCTGTTTCAATCGCCAGCACCCGGGTCTGATTGTCGCGTCTGATTGTGAAGAAGAACTTGTCGTCGAGCGCGAAGGTGTCGCCGGTGATCTCGACCGTCGCGCGGTTCGAGCCCTCGGGCACGTTGAAGCCCGTGAACTCGACGTTCTGTGTTCCGCCAGCCGTGAGCTTCAGCGGTTTCCGCTCGACCGGCAGATCGTTGAGCTTCAACTCGATCGCGGCGTCTACGTCTTCCGGCCCGAAGTTGCTGATGCGCGCGACGGCCTTGCCCGCGTATTTCTGGGCATAGACCACGGCGTCCGCGGCAACTCCGGACACCGCGAGGTTCGCAGCTTTCGCGCCGGACACGTCGATGGGAAACAGCTTCACATCAGGAGCGAGCTTGACCGGCGGCGCCGCGCGGTTCCAGCCTGCGTCTTGAAAATCGGAAATGAGGTAGATGCGATGCTGGCCGCGGCCGGCGTCTTTCAAGATGGCGTCGGCGGCTTGAATCGCTTGAAGATAATCGGTTGAATCAAGCCCCGGTTGCATCTGGCTGACCGCCGTCGCCGCTTCGGCGCGGTCGGGCTTCAGAGGCATCAGCACTTGATAGTTCTTGGAGAAGAGCACGACCGCAAGCTGCTCGTCAGACGCCGCCTCATTAATCATGTTGCGTGCGGACTGCCGCGCCCGGTTGAACACATCGCCGTAGCGCATGCTGTAAGAGCCATCAACCAGGATCACCGTGCTGGTGTGATCTCCGTACGCCGACACCGGAGTCGAGCCTGTGAAGAAAGGTCTCGAGAAAGCGAACGCGAGCAGCAGCAGCGCGGCGCATCGGATCAACAGCAGCAGCAGGTTGCGGAGCTTGCGGCGGCGAATAGTCTTCTGCTCGATCTTTCGGAGGAACATCAGTGATGGGAATTGAATTCTTGGCGCGCGGGTTCGACGGACCAGATGAACGAGCACAGGCAGTCCCGCCGCGATGGCTCCGAGAAGAAAGATTGGGTTTAGAAATGCCATCGGTTACGTTACTCGCCGGACGAAGTTAGCCCTGTTCGCCCCGTGACTCGGCGAGCGCGCGTTCGAGCAAATCGAGGACGCCTAGCTCAATCGCCCAGTGCTTGAGGTATTCCAGGTCTAGCTTGTCGGCCTGTACGTTCATCACCCCCAAAACGTCGCTCCACTGTCGCTCCGACTTTTCGTTGGTCTTGCGATACCATCGGAGCTTGGACAGTATGATATCTTCTGGACTCGCCACGTAAGCGGACCGTTCCGGGTCACGGCTAACGATTTCCAGTCCTCTTCTCTCGAGCTGCTTAACGTCGAAAGGGTCTCGCTTGGAGATGAACACATCCACCTTGAACATTGTCTCGAGATGGATCACGTTAAACGAGCGCTTTGTTGCAATGGCCTGCCGTATTGCCAGTTCGTCCGCGTAGAACTCCGGTTCCAGCCTGGCAGCCAGAGCGCCTGCTTGCTTTCCTGGGATCGCAGCCAAAATGTCGATGTCCATCGTGGCGCGCGCAATTCCGTGAGCCGAACTGGCGTAGGAACCTCCGATCAGATAAGGGCTATCCAATTCCTCAAGCGCCTCGATTACTTTGAGCATAACCTCAGTCTGGGATGCAGGCATTCAGTAACCCTCGATCTTCGGGTCCCAACCATAAACTCGAATCACGGTCTCGCGATCCAGGACCAAAGCAGCGAGCCGCCGATGCAACTCGTCCTGGGTAGCATCAGGATACCTCTTTCTTAAGCCAGCCATGGCAAATGCGCGGCAGGTTTCTGTTGTTTCCGCGACTTGCTCAAACTTTCTCCACACTGGTGTAGCGCGCGCAAGTTCGATCAGCACACGCTCCGCATCCGGCGCTGTGTCTTCCAGACCCAATCTGCTCTTCATACCCATTACCCAGTCCTATGCTAAAACAGAGTTCGTTGTCCCTCATCCAAACTGCGAGCGTCGAGCCAGGTACGCGAACAACGACGCGTCGAGCGGTTCCGACGTCCGGTGCATCTCGTAGTCGATTCGGTTGCGGGCGGCCCCGTCTCTCAGCGATTCAATGTGCGAGTTGATTGCACGCAGATACTCGTCGCGCAAGACGTCTGGCAAGACGTGCAACTGCTCTTCGGTTTCGGCGTCTTCAAGCACGACCGGCTCGATGAAATCGAAATCGAGTTCCTGCTTGTCCAGCACGTGAAATACGATCACTTCGTTGCCGCGAAAGCGCAGATGCTCGAGCCCTTCAATCACCCGTTCGGGCTCGTCGTAGAGGTCCGATATCAGCACCACAATCCCTCTTCGCGTGAGCAACTCCGCCGTGCGATTCAACAGGCCGGCAATCGTCGTACCCCGGCCGGGCGCGAGCCGCTCGATCACGCCGAGGATAGTGCGCAGATGGCCCGCTCGCGAGCTCGGCGGAACGTGCTCGATCACGTCTTCATCGAACGCGACCAGTCCAACAGAGTCGTGTTGGCGGACTCCAAGAAACGCCAGAGAGGACGCGAGGTACTGCGCGTATTGAAGCTTGGTGACTTCGCCGCTTGCGTAGCCCATCGAGGCGCTCGAGTCTACAAGAATGTGAATCCGCGCGTTGGTGTCGCCCTGATACTTCTTGATGTAGAGCCGGTCGGTGCGAGCAAGCAGCTTCCAGTCGAGATGTCGCAAGTCGTCTCCGGGCATGTACTGTCGATGCTCGGCGAAGTCGGTAGAAAATCCGAGATACGGCGAACGGTGCAGACCCGAGATGAAGCCTTCGACGACGGAGCGAGCGATGAGCTCAAGCGAGCTTATGCGCGCTAGAACTTCCGGCGCGAGGAACCGCGTGCCGACTGGTTGAGCATTGTTTGGAAGCATCATCGCCAAATGGACCACGGATCGCGCTGATTTGACCGATTAACACGGATATGATCCGCGCAAATCCGTCGAATCAGTGTTATCCGCGGTCTATTACCACTCATCGAGGACGAGCCTCTCAGAGTCCAGACTTCGGCTCGGGCACGGTCTCGATTAATCGACGAACTACATCATCCGGCTTCACGCGCTCAGACTCCGCATGGAAGTTCAGAAGTATCCGATGTCTCAGTATCGGATAAGCCAGCGCGCGCACGTCTTCGACTGAAACGTTGTACCGGCCGCTCATCACCGCGCGAGCTTTGCCGCCGAGGATCAAGAACTGCGAAGCTCGAAGCGACGCTCCCCAATTCACCCAACGGCGTATGAAATCAGGCGAGCCCTTGGATCCCGGGCGGCTCGCGCCCACGAGCTTCACGGCGTATCGCGTGACAGATTCAGCAGCGGGAACGCGACGCACCAAGCGCTGAAACGCGAGGATGTCCGGACCGGTCACGTTCCGCACAAACTTGATATCTTGAACCGAAGTCGTTTGATTCACCACGTCTACTTCATCGTCTTCGCTCAGATAGCCGATCTGGATGTTGAACATGAACCGGTCAAGCTGCGCCTCGGGCAGCGGGTATGTGCCTTCCATCTCGATGGGGTTCTGAGTCGCCAGCACGTAGAAAGGTTTCGGCAGAGTGTAAGTCGTCCCCTGGACCGTGACAGAGCCTTCTTGCATCGCTTCGAGCAGCGCGGCCTGAGTCTTGGGCGGCGTGCGATTGATTTCGTCCGCAAGGATGATGTTGGCGAAGATCGGCCCGTGAATGAACTCGAGCTTGCGATGCCCGGTCGAGCGGTCTTCCTCGATGATGTCCGTACCGGTGATGTCGGAAGGCATCAGATCGGGTGTGAATTGAATTCGTTTGAATGACAATTCGAGTACGTTTGCGAGCGTTCGTATCAACAGCGTCTTCGCGAGTCCCGGCGCGCCGGTAACCAGCGAGTGGCCGCCGACGAAAAGCGAGATGAGCGTCTGATCGATGACTTCGTCCTGTCCGACGATGACCTTGCGCACTTCGTTGAGAACCTGTTCGCGCGCGGCGACGAGCTTATCCAG
>JBGQGO010000238.1:0-8239 GCA_041497455.1 Blastocatellia bacterium
CGAACCGTGAAATCTTCTTCACATAATTCGACGTTCTGCATTCCTACCACATTGCGCACCGCGGCCAACACGGATGGCTGAGGAACTCGTGGGCTCCCGTCAGCAAATCCCCACGCGCGCATTAGAGGGCCGACAGTAACGTCGAAAGCCCCGCGCGTTTTCCTGGTCAAGTCCGCGCAACGCAACAGCAGATGAAACAATCTCGGGTCAATTCTTACCGGCGCCTCGGCTGCACGCGAATTAATCCACGTAACCTCACTATCCGGGCGGTAAAAACTCAACTGGCCGTCCAGCCTCTCGATCTCCTGAAGCGCTTGCTCTCCGGCCGCCCTAAGCCGCACCGGATCATCGCCATAGATGACCAGCTCGAACCGGGTAGCCATGGCGTGCAGCGAAAGGGCGATCATCTGTGCGGGGTCCAACATCTCGACTAATAAGAGGGCAGCCTGCCTGCCCTCGAACTGGTTACGCTGAATGCCGTCAACAGTGGTAGTGAATCCGTCTATTAGTTACGAACTTGCTTTGAGTCTGACAGGATCGAAGCGCATCATCTTGCCTGTGCGATAAGACTGCTCCGCGAGCGAGACGATCGTCTGTACTCTTATTCCAAGCTCTATGCCGCAGTTCGGCGGAACGTTGTTTCGGAGCGAATCAATGAAATTCTTCTGGTGCTTTGCGTGCGTCTCACCAGAATCCGCCGGCGTTTCGTCTTTGGCTTCGATCTCTTCGGCGAACGGGCGCTCAGGCTGAATCTCTACTTTGAGCCCCCCTAGAAGCATGTTCGCCTTGTGTCCTCGAATCACGTCTTCAATGCCTCGCTCGTTGACGGTCGAGCCGGCAAGAAAGATCTGTACCCCGCAAGGGAAGCCGGCCATCATCATTGTTGTGTCAGCCACATCTCGCGGCTCGCCGTGACCCTTGTCGGTGTCACACAATGTGCCTCCGACACATGCGACCGTCTTCGGAAACTCATTTATCCCCATCGCAAGCATCAGCGGGTGCAGGCGGTGAGGCCACAGGTCGCCGATGATCCCATTGCCGTAGTCCCAGTATTTGCGCCAGCGGAAATAACGCTCGGCGCTGAAGGGCCGCTTCTTCGCGCTGCCGAGCCACATCTTCCAATCAATCGTCTGCTCGTTGGCCTCCGGGTCAATGTCGTAGTTCCACTCACCTTTCACATTGTTTCGACAGTAGGAGCCTTGCGCCCAGAGAACTCTCCCGAGCCGATTCGCCGAGATGATTTCCTTCGCCCTGTGCCATTTCGGATCGCTGCAACCATGCGCGCCTACCTGCACTGAGCGGCCGGTGCGCTTTGCCGTCTTGTATAGATCGAAAGCTTCGTCGAGCGTATGCGTCATAGGCTTTTCGACGTAGATGTGCTTGCCCGCCTCCATTGCGGCGATTGCTATCGGCGCGTGCCAGTGGTCGGGCGTAGCTATCACTACCACATCAATGTCCTTGTTTTCGAGCAGCCTCCTATAGTCCTTGAAGACCTGGGCGTCGCTGATCTTCGCTGCTTCTTGAGCCTTGCGCCTGCGCTTCTCGAAAACGTCGCACACTGCGACAACTGAAACGTTTTCCTTTCCCTCAAAGTCTTTCAGGATTCTCAGGTGCCCGCTGCCCATGCCGCCGACGCCCACTATCGCATAATTGATGCGATCATTTACTCCGATTATTCTTCCCGGCCGCTGAACTGAAGCATGAGCAGAGGAGTTCGCGCCGCTGACGAGCGACGACGCCGCCAACCCGGCGGCGGTCACGCCCGTTGTCTTGATGAAGTCGCGGCGAGTCAATCCCATTTCGCTCTGTGCGTTTTTCATGGTTGCTTCTCTCCTTTTGCTATTTGAGTTCGAAGGATGATTTATCGAAAACAATCCTTGATCCTGCCACAATCGCCTCATTGGCTTTGATCGCGGCAACTGTCGCCCGATAGCCTTCGAGCGGGCCGCAGGCGACTTTTGAATCGCCGCGAACGGAACGCCCAAAATCATCCAGCGCGCGAGTCAGCGCGTCCTGCGTTGGTTCGAGAGCGCTCTCCTTGCCCGGTTCCTTGCCTGCTTCTAAGATCTTAGTTGCGTCAGCGACCATTGCTATTCCGGCCTCGTTGTGGACCTGCTCTTTGCGAGCGTAGACTTCCCATCCGAGCAGCGGGGAGTCTGCCTCTTTGATCATCCAGCCGTGCTTTTCGCGCATCATCAAACTGCTGTTGCTGCCTTGAAAGAGTGTGAAGGAATCGCTGAAAGAACTGGCGAGAGTTGATGAGTAGATCATCCGAACGTTATTCGGGAACTCAATAATGCACTGCAGTGTGTCCGCCACGTCGCGTCCATCTTTCCAGTTTACGATTGCTCCCATGCCACTGGCCGATGTTGGCAATGACTTCAGAAACCAGATTGCGAGATCGAGGTGGTGGAGGCCAATTTCACCGATCAGCCCGGCGGAAGTTCTGCTCGAGAGTCTCCAGTTCAAGTCGTTTTCGCGTTCGGGAGTTGGGGCCATTCTTCGCCAGCTTTGCTTCTTATTCCATTGAGCGGTGACTTGAACAGGAGTTCCAAGCGCGCCTGACTTCACAAACTTCGAAATGTGATTGTAAAGAACGTTTGAGCGTCCTTGCAGTCCTGCTTGAAACTTGAGCTTTGGAGATTGCTGAGCCGCGAACGCAATCGCTTTTGCGTCTTCGATGGTTGAAGCAAGCGGGCTTTCGCAGTAGACGTGCTTTCCGGCCTGGATGCATGCGAGTGCGATTTCTTTATGTTGGTGCGATGGCGTAGAGATGACGACCGCCTCAACATCAGGCGAGTCCAGTAGTTTGCGGTAGTCGGCAATGAGAGCTGCTTTGGGAGCGATCTCCTGGCCCTTCTTCAGCGCCGGTTCATACGAGTCGCATATCGCCACTACCTGCGCGGACGGCAAGCGCGAGAGCGCCGACAGTATCTCTTTGCCCCACTGCCCAATACCGATAACTCCAAGTTTCACCGCAGGAGAAACCGGCGCTGTTTCTTGAATCATCGCAGCCTTTGCCAGTTCTTCCTGCGTGAATACCACCAGCAATGAACCGGCTGCAGTTTTCAGGAAATCACGCCTGCTTGTTTCGTCACCCATTATTCAGCCCTGCCAGCCCGAATCCGGGACTTCGCCGGCTGCTTTTTATGAACTGGAGGTGAGTCCTTTTGGTTCGACCGCATTTACAGACCTTAAGCACTCTTCAATGATGAGCCCGACGATTGTTGTGCCGGCGCGCTCCCAAGAGGCGCCGCTTCCCAGCAAGTAAAAAAGTATAAGTGACTTTGGAGACTATCGAAGTGACGCCCGTCACGCGGGCTAGTGATTGGTGTCACGGCTAGTAGCGAGTTTGAAAAGCGTCAAGACAAGTGGGTCGGAAGCAGTGCAGCCCGGCGCAGGCGGCGGCCGCGAGTGCGAGTTGATCTCTTCTATCGAGCGCGAAAGACAGTCTGAGGAGCCGTGTGCGTAAATAGCGCACGCACGGTTCTGAGAGAGGCAGGGGCCAACTGATGAAAGGTTGAAATATAGTGGCACCGCCGGGAAACCAGGCGGCAAACGGAGAAAACAAACCTCAACCTCAGCATCGGAAGAAACCTGCCTACTCGCCCAATTTGAAATTCGTTTGGCGTTCGCAAGAGTCTCTCGCCGCAATAATCGCAAACTCATCTTCGGCTCCGATGAAGGGCTGCGTCAAGATGAAGCCGCTTGAGTGTTGTAAGATGCGCGGCTCTGACGAAGCTGCTCCCCATTGCGCAATAGTCCCTCAGTGAGCGACGTCGCGCGGTAGGTTCTTTTCCGCCTCAAGAGCGTCGCGGACGCGGGCGAATTCTTCCTCCAACGCCGACAACAGCCCGGGCGCTCCGTTGATAGATCCGGCGCGGCCGTGCTCTTCGAGAATCTCGCACAGCGCATCCATCCGCGTAGCTCCCAGATGCGCGCTGCTTCCCATCAGCGCGTGAGCCTCGTGCGCAAGCGCTTCGGCGTTCGACTTCGCCAGCGCCGTCCTTATTGCCGCCAGCCGATGAGGAGTTTCCTCGATGAACAGGTCGATCAAGTGACTCAGAAAGTCAGGGTCCGCAGGCGACTGGAGCCCGCGCAGCTCGGCAATCACGCTTGCGTCGATGACCACTGCAGAATCCCCTGGAGTCGAATCAGCAGCCTCCGGCGATTGATCGTCTGCCGCCGTCCAGCGTTCGAGGATATCGCGAAGCGTCTCCTGCCTGACCGGTTTGCTAATGTAGTCATCCATCCCGGCAGCAATGCATCGTTCCCGATCACCGCCGAGTGCGTTGGCGGTCATCGCTATGATAGTCGTGCGCAGTGAATCGCCTTCGCGTTTGCGAATCTCTTTTGTCGCCTCGTAGCCGTCCATCTCAGGCATCTGGCAATCCATCAGCACCAGGTCATATGGAATCCGCGCGAGCGCATCAAGCACCTCGAGCCCATTGGCCGCCGCGCCGGCCGCGTAGCCGAGACGCTGAAGCTGACGCAACACAACTCTCTGATTGACGATGTTGTCTTCGGCCACCAGTATTCGACGCTGATCACGCCGCTCGTGCGAGACTTTCCGCGGAGCAACGTGCGCGGCGCGACGTTGCCGCGGCGGCTCATCGACGAGGCATTCTCCGGTGAGCGTGGCGAGACAATCGAAGAGCTGCGACTGCTTGACCGGTTTGGTTAAACAAAGCTCGACGCCCGCTTCGCGGATCGCGGCATCGTCCCGGCGTCCGAGCGATGTCATCATCAAGAGCCGTGTTCCGGCTATCGCCGGATCTGACTTGATCGCCCGCGCCAGCGTCAGTCCATCCATCCCGGGCATCTGCATATCCAGAATGGCAATGCGGTAAGGGTCTCCGGCCGCGGCTTCGCGGCGGAGGACGGCGAGCGCTTCCTCCCCGCTTTCGGCGGCGCCATTGCGCATCCCCCACGAAGTGACCTGATGATGAACCAGTTTCCGATTGGTCGCGTTGTCATCGATGATGAGCACGCGCAAGCCTTCCAACTGCGACCCGCGAGCTTCGCGCGGCGAGGTTTCCTCCGGCTGCTTTTCAAACCTGGCGGTGAACCAGAACGTCGAGCCTTTTCCTGGCGCGCTCTCGACTCCTATTTGTCCTCCCAGCAATTCGACAAGCTGTCTTGAAATAGCGAGCCCTAATCCGGTCCCGCCATACTTCCGCGTAGTCGAGCCGTCAGCTTGCGAGAACACCTCGAAGATTCTTCGTTGCGCTTCTTCGGGAATGCCAATGCCGCTATCGCTCACCGCAAAGCGCAGCAGGGCGCTGCGGCCGGCGTCATTCTCTTTGGTCACGCCCACGATGACCTCGCCGTGCTCGGTGAACTTGACCGCGTTGCTCAGCAGATTGAGCAGCACCTGCCGAAGCCGGCCCGGATCGCCGCGAAGCTGAGTGGGCACGTCGCTGGAGACCATCGAGAAGAGTTCCACACCCTTCGCCTGCGCCGCTTCTGCAAGCAGGTCAACGGCGCCCTCGACCGCGTTTCGCACATCGAAATCCATCGTCTCAAACGTGAGCTTGCCCGCTTCGATCTTCGAGAAATCAAGAATGTCATTCATGAGCGTCAGCAGAGCCTCGGCGCTCGATCTGACGGTCTCGGCGAACTCGCGCTGCTCACCGGTCAAATCCGTGTCAAGCAGAAGGCCGCTCATACCGATGATGGCGTTCATAGGCGTTCGGATTTCGTGGCTCATATTCGCGAGGAATTCGGCCTTGAGCCGCGCTGATTCCAGCGCCACGTCGCGGGCTTGCGCCAATTCGGCTTCGAAGCGTTTGCGATCGGTGATGTCGCGGAAGATGCTGCGAGTGGCGGCGGGCTTGCCGCCTTTCAAGCTGCAGCTCGTGCTCCCTTCAACCGTTATTGTTCGTCCCTCCTTGGTGACGAACATCGCCTCGACGTGATCGAGTCTTTCGCCGGACATAACGCGCTCGAACATCTCGATGCAATGAGCGAGGCTGTCGGGATGAATGATGTCGAACAGTGACAGATTGCGCACCTCCTCCTCGCTGTAGCCGAGCGCTTCGCGCCACGCGCGGTTGACGTAGATGAGTGAGCCGTCCGGCGCGGCGCTCTGAATCAGGTCGTTAGCGTTCTCGAACAGGTCGCGATACCGCTCTTCGCTCTCTTTTAACTGACGTTCGGCTTGCCTGCGCTCCGCGAACTGGCCAATCTGGCTGCCTATGTTCGACATCATATCGAGCAGATCGTGGTCGGGCTGCTGGATCGAGCGGCTGAAGAACTCCATCACGCCAAGGACTTCACCGCCGAGCACAATTGGAAAACCCAGTGCGGCGTGCAGCCCCTCCTTAGCAGCAACAGGCGCACGAGGGAAGTTGTCGTCGGTTGCGGCGTCGGTGACATCTGCGATCCAATGCGGCTGAGCAGTTGACCAGACGCGGCCGGGCAGACCGGCTCCAGGTGAGAAAGTGCTTTGGCGGCTGATCGATTTGAACTCTTCGACGGCGGCCGACGGCGACTGCCATCCTTCGACGTAGCGAAGCACGTTCTCCAGGCGATCAACTCTCCAGAGAGCGCCAGTCTCCCATCCAAGACCTTCGCAGATGGCTTGCAGTATCTGGGGCACCGCATCGCGGAACGTTGTCGAGTCGGCGAGAATTCGAGTCGCGGCGTGCTGCACGCTCAGCCGGCGCTCGGCGCGCCTGCGCTCGGTGATATCGTGCGCGTGGCACAGAACGTAGGACGGCTTTCCCGGCTCATCGTATCGGAGGTTGCGGTACTCCCATGTTCGTTCCTCGCCTTCTTTCGTCAGCATCTTGAGCAGACCGCTATCGGTTCCGTTCTGCCGGATGCGCTCGAGGTAGTCGCCGAAGAGTCTTCGCACCGAAGGAACGAGCACCTCGGTCATGCTTCTTCCGATGAGCTCGGAGGGCCCGTATCCGAGCGCTCGCGCAGTGGCCGGGTTGACCATGAGGAACCGGCCTTCCATGTCGTGAGCGCCGATCAAACCCAGTGAGTTATCAACCAGATCGCGATACCGCTTCTCGGTGTCGCGCAGCGCCTGCTCGGCCTGTTTGCGCGCAGTGATATCGCTGCCGATTCCGAGGAACCCTGTGATGTTTCCCTCAGCATCGCGCAATGCGGTCACCGACAATAGCACCGGGAAGCGGGTGCCGTCCTTGCGCAGGTACGTCCATTCGTTTTCATCCGGGACCCCGAGCCGCGCCTTGGCGACGAACACCTCGAAGCCCGGTTCGATGTTGACTCCAAGCTCCTCGGAGAGTTCCCGCGCGCGGCGTTCTACTTCCTCCGGGTCGTGAAAGATAACTGGTGTCGTCTTGCCAACGATTTCTTCCGCTGAGTAACCCAGCCAGCGCTCGGCTGCGGCGTTGAGGGTAAGTATCACGCCATCGGGCGACACTGAAATGATTGTGTAGTTCGCGGCGTTGAGAATCGCCTGTTGAAGCTGGCTCGCTTCGCGCAGCTCTGACTCAATCTGACTGCGCTTTCGTTTCATTGCACTGGCCTTATTGTTACTTCTCAATACCCGAGAGCCATTCCATCCTTGCGCGGGTCTGAAGCTCCCATCAACGTGCCGCTCGCCGGATCGATCATGATCGCTTGCCCGCCACCCATCGAGGCTCCCGCTTGCGAAGCGCGCTGATGGCCCCTCTCGATCAAGCTCTTGATGACCGCTTCAGTCATCGCGTCTTCGAACAGCACGCGTTTCCCGCTCAAGTATCGATATCTAGGAGCTTCAATCGCTTGCTGCAAGGTCATCCCCATGTCGATGAAATTCGTAAGCACCTGAACGTGGCCCTGAGGCTGAATCGCGCCGCCCATCACGCCAAACGACATGAACAGCTTTCCGTCTTTGAACACCATCGACGGAATGATCGTGTGGAATGGGCGCTTGGCCGGTTCCAGCCGGTTCACATGAGCGGGGTCAAGCGAAAACCCCGCTCCCCTATCGTGCAACACGATTCCGGTATCGCCGGCTACTATCCCCGAGCCGAAGCTCTCAAAAATACTATTGATGAACGAGACCGCGTTGCGGTCTTTGTCCACAACCGTGAAATAGACCGTGTCGCTGTGATTGACGACAACGCCGGGCTCGGGCGACTCGATTACGCGATCCGGATGGATGAGCGCACGGCGGCCCGCCGCGTAGTCTTTCGAGAGCAGCTCCGCAACCGGAACCTTCGCAAAGGCGGGATCGGTGATGTACTTGTTGCGGTCGGCGAACGCCAGCTTCGTCGCCTCG
>JBGQGO010000239.1:0-8237 GCA_041497455.1 Blastocatellia bacterium
AGAAACTTCCTTACGCCGTTGAATCAGGCCTTCGAGCTTGCCGGAATCAAACTTGGAATGCGCCGCCTGCGGAGAACGCGCCGGCCAAACCTCGACCGCAACCTTGTGGATTGCTCGGTTGATTGGATAGACGGCGCCTGTTTGATGTTGAGGCGCGCAGCTCTCGATGAAACCGGCTTCTTCGATGAACGGTTCTTCATGTATTCAGAGGATGAGGACCTGTGCTTCAGGCTCAGGAAACGAGGATGGCTGGTGTGCTATTGCGCCGCCGGAACGGCCGTTCATCGCGGCGCCGCGTCAAGCCAGCTTCATAAGATCGAGATGTTGCGTCACTTCTATCTGAGCCAGATGCTGTTCCTCTCGAAGCATCGCAGCCAGCGCTCAACCTTTTTCTACGCGGTCCTCATGAAGACGGTCCTGGTCCTCAAACACTGGTTGCTGCGCGACGGTCACCGGCGCGAAACGGCAGAGGAGCAGTTGATGGCTTTGAAAGAAGCCTGTGCTGCCCAAGACGGCAAGACGTGATCGTGATCATCGCGAAACTAGTGACTTGTACAAAGCATTTCGCTAGCGATCAAATCGGCAAGCAATCCGTGCAAATCCGTCGAATCCGTTCCATCCGTGGTCTATGCGTTCGGAAGAATCGGTTTGCTGTTGCGCATAGACCACGGATGATACTGATCCGAGGGATTTGCGCGGATACTACATCTTCACCGGCGAAATCTCTGTTACACGCTGCTAAGACGCACTGGGTGCGTCGCCAGACAGTATCTTTTCGATGACGCCGCCAAGCTGGTGCGTCGAATCCTCAGCGGGTATCTTCCGAATGTTCTCAGAAAGGACCGGGCCGAGATTGTCACCGAAGTACCTGACGATTTGGCCGGCAAGCGCCTCGGGGTCTCCCGGTGGAAACAGCAGCCCATTGACCTGGTCAATCACGGTTTCGGAAAGCCCTCCCGTCCTCGAGGCTATAACAGGAAGCCCGTTTGATAATGCGATACGGGCCACTCCGCTTTGACTCGCGCTCACGTATGGCAGGACAAGAACGTCGGCCCGTTCGAAGATCGCGGCTACTTCCTCATTGGGAACGTAACGATTGTCAATGTGAACGTGGCTCTCGAGGTCAAGCCGGCGAATCAGTTGCTGATACTTTTCTATCGAATCGTAAAACTCCCCTACAACGATCAGCTTGCACTCCACCTTTGACAGCACCATCGGCATTGCAGCGAGCAGCACATCCAGCCCCTTATACTTGCGCACTTTCCCGAAGAACAGAATCGTGCGCCCGCTGCGGCTGTTGTTGCCGTGACCCGAGAACTCATCCAGCGAGGGAAGCGGAGAGACGGTGATCTCTTTTCCGGGGACGGCGGCGAGCAAGTCTTCCCGGTCCTTTGCCGAGTGCGCGATGAGATGATCGGCAGCCGAGAGCGCGAATCTGACAAGCAGACCATCCAGCGGGCTCCGTTCGTGTGGAAAGACGTTGTGACATTCGATGATGCATCTCACGCCAGACCTTCGAAACCATCTCGCCAGGGTACCGACGAGCGGGCCGAAGAATGGCTGCCACCACTCGAATACAATCACATCGGGCGAGAAGGCTTTCACCTGCCGAAATGCGCTCAACCAGGTGGCCGGATTCAGGGGGCTCAGAATCGGCAGCGCGCCCGCATCCAGCTTCAAGCGGCTGGTGTCTAGTTCAGAAGTGCCGGGGAAGAAGATGCGAGGGTACAGTTTGCGGAAAGAGACTACTTGCACGCAGTGACCGCGGGCGGTCAGTTCTTGCCGGAGCCAGAAAACGTGATGGGCTATGCCGCCTCTCAGCGGGTAGGCCGGCCCGATTATGCTGATTCTCATTCAGCGGTCTTACCCCGACCGATTCCGATCGCGCGCTCGTCCGGGCTGAGGCTCAGATCCTCTTCGTCGCTCGATTCGACTACCGAGTAGTCGCTCTCCCGCCTGTATGAGAACGCGATCATCTCCGCAAGAAGCCCGAACAGGACCAGTTGAACACCGACAATGGCAAGCAAGATTCCGATTATCAGCAGCGGGCGATTGCTTAGCCACTGGCCGAAGAAGACACGCAGAATAATCAGGTATAAGTCTATCGCGGAGCCGAGGCCCGCCAGCAGAAGTCCCATAAGACCGAAAAAGTGGAGAGGCTTGTTCGTGTATCGAGTCATCAGAATGACGGTGAGCAGGCTGAAGACTCCTCCCAGTACTCTCTCCATACCGTAGCGGGAACTGCCATGCTCGCGCCGGGCATGCTCTATCTTCACTTCGCCGAGACGAAATCCTCGGTAGCTCGCCAACACAGGAATGTACCGATGGCGCTCGCCGTACACCATCACTTCGTCCAGCACTTCTCTCCTATAGCACTTGAATCCACAATTAATGTCGTGCAGACGGACCCCGGTTAGAAGCGAGGTCACCCGATTATAAATCGTCGACGCAATGCGGCGGGTGAGCTTATCGCGGCGGTGATAGCGCCAGCCCGAAACCAGATCATAGCCGTGTTCGAGTTGCTCGAGAAGCAGCGGCAATTGCTCCGGAATATCCTGAAGATCGGCATCCAGGGTAGCAATTATGCCGTAGCGCGCGGCGCGAAACCCTGCGGCAAGCGCGGCCGACTTGCCGAAATTCCTTCGAAAGCGAAGGTACCTGACTGATGGATAGGCGGATCGAAACTCTCTCAGCTTTTCGATGGAGCCATCCGTGCTGCCGTCGTCGATGAAAATGATCTCGTACCGGCGGCCTAAGCCGGAGAGAACTGCGTCCAGCCTGCGGCAAAGCTCATCGAGGGCCGGGCGCTCGTTGTAGAGAGAGACAACTACCGAAATTGACGTCGAACTCATACTGCGGTTATCCCCATGCTCTTTCCCCCGAGCCCGTTTGCGGCGGCGATTGATCGAAAAATCATGTGCTAAGATATAGCGAAAAGACCTTGTTTACAAACTGATTCGGGGGTTCCGAAAAAAGGAACTTTTCAACAAGGGGCCGACTCGAATAGTATGATCGAACGCAAACGGCTTGCGACGAACTATACGAAAGAATGAAAAAAAACGCCGCCACCGCGCGTAAGGGCAAAGCGAAGGCGCGAACCGCCAGCTCAAAGCCGAAGCGCAAACTCATCTGGCGCTGGGAGCAAGGTTCCGTTCTTGCTGCCGTGATGCTGGTTGCTGTTGTGTTTGCGTGCTACGCGAACAGCCTCGGAAACGGTTTTGTGTTCGACGACGAATTCCTGGTGCCCGCTTACAGCCGTGCGTGGAGTTTTTCTCACCTGGTTCAGACATTGCTCGACTCATACAGGCCTGTCAGGAACGCGTCCTATGCGATTGACTTTTTCGTATGGGGCGGGCGTCCGTTCGGATTTCACCTGACAAACGTCTTGATCCATGCTGGGAGTACCGTTCTGGTCTTCTTCCTGATCCGGCGCGTCACGGTAAAGCCGAGCACGGCCGTCATAGCGGCGCTGATTTTTGCCGTCCATCCGATTCAAACGGACTCTGTGTCCTACGTCTCCGGCAGGCGAGACGTACTGTTCGCGCTTTTTTACCTGGCGGCTTTTCATGCGTACCTCAGTTATCGGGCGAGCAGGTCGCGTACATCGTTCGTATTGTTCTTAGGCTTCTGGGCCTTGAGCCTGATGTCCAAGGAGATGGCAGTTAGCCTCCCGTTGGTGATCTTTATCTGGAACTTCTGCGACCAGTGGGGCGAGGGCGCCGGCTCGTGGCTGAAACGGTCTTTTCAAGCGTCGAAAAGAGCGTTGGGAAAAGACAAGTGGCTTTACACGTTGTTGGCTGGGGCGTCTTTGGGATTCGGCGTTTACGCGATCTTCTTTCTGCGGGCGAGCGGGCGAGCGGGCGGCACTGGAATGGACTATTGGGGAGGAAGCCTGTACGCCACTGTGCTCACCGTCATACGAGTACACGCATGGTACCTCAAGCAGCTAATCTATCCGACCCCTATAGCGCAGTACTTTGGGGCGTTCGACATATCGACCTCGCTGTTGGATTGGCGGGTGCTTGTGGCGCTTGCGGTGGTTGGGAGCGTGCTTGTCGCCGGAGCGGTCTTCCTCAAGAAGGACAGGCTGATGGCGTTCGCGGTGTTTTCTTACTTTGCAGCATTGGCCCCCGTCAGTCAGATCGTTCCTCACCATGAACTGCTCGCCGATCATTATCTCTATCTCCCAATCATGAGCTTCAGTCTTTTGGTGGCATTGGTGGTGAACATGGTGGCTCAAAGAAGCAAACAGGCCAGGCAGATCGCCTACAGCGTGGCAGGTGTTTTTATCGTTGTGCTCGCGGGACTCACGGTGTCTCGGAACCGGGATTGGAAGGACGAACTGTCAGTTTGGGAGGCGAACTATAGGGCGGTGCCTTATTCGCCTCGCGCTTCGTACAACCTGGGCGGCTTGTATATGATGAAGAATCCAGAAAAGGCCGAAGCTCTGCTGAAGGAGTCGATTGCTAGCGATCCAAGCTTCGAACCTGCTTACCTGGCTCTCGCAAAGTTATACGTCGCACAGAAGAGGGTTCCCGAAGCTGAAGAGTTGATTCAGCAAGGTCTCGCCTTGATTGGCTCGAAGACCAGATCATTCGTTCTCCGAAACCCGTCGCTGTTGAGGTCGCAGTTTACCACCACGCTGGCTGCGGCAAAGTGGGAAGAAGGAGACCACCAGGCGACCGAGCAGCTTCTGCGGGAAGCGGTGGGGCTCTATCCTTGGAACCTGAGCCCTTACGACGCGCTGGCTAACCTCTATCACAAACAGGATCGCAGAAAGGAAGAGGACGTACTAAGAGAAGCGGTTAGCGCCAATGCTTCGGCTTTCGAGGTGCGCGCGCGCCTGGCAGCTTTGGCTGTCGAGAGCAAGAGATACGACGAGGCCCTGAGCACACTGCGGGAGATGGTCGATCTCAGCCCGACGGAGAGTGCTTGCGAGAAGGCCCGCCCTTACCTTGCAGATATGAAATCAGGAGTTCCGAAGTCGATGGAGCAGAGACCGTTATCGCAGACGTTAGAGCTTGTTCTGCAACAGTGTGCGGCGCGATGAATACGAGGTGTTTGAGTGTTCAGCAACGCTGCCGGTGAATCAGCTTCTGAAATCAAGAGTCGTTGACAGCATGTATGTCTGGAACTTAGACTCGAAACTTAATTTAACCGACTCAAAGCCGAGAGTGGCTTTCGTTTCAGGATCTCAATGAGCTTGCTTGCCACCAAGACAACCAAACAGCCTCCTCTCGCAGAACAAAGTAGTGCGCAGACGCCATCACGTGACCTATCGTACGATGTGCCGGAGAAGCCGGTTGTCACGATCGAGGCCGGCAAGTCCTGGGTCCCACTCAACCTTCGCGATCTATGGGCTTGCCGCGAATTGCTCTACTTTTTGATGTGGCGCGACATCAAGGTGCGCTACAAACAGACGGTATTGGGCGCAGCGTGGGCGGTCATACAGCCGCTGGTAACGATGATCATTTTTACTTACTTCTTCGGCAAGCTGGCGAAGCTGCCAACAGAGGGAGTGCCATACCCGGTATTCGTCTACGCTGCGTTATTGCTTTGGACATTCTTCTCAAACGGCGTGAACAGCGGAGCGAACAGCTTGATCGGAAACAGCAACCTCATAACCAAGGTCTATTTTCCAAGACTAGTAATCCCGTCCGCGGCAGTGGGAGCAGGCTTGCTCGATCTCGCTATAGCATCTGTTTTGCTGGTTGGCCTGCTGCTCTACTATGGCTTCCCGGTGACGTGGGCGTACCTGATGATCCTGCCGTTGATCGTGCTTACGACGTTGCTCGCACTCGGGGTGGGAATATGGTTTTCGGCGTTGAACGTCAAGTACCGGGACGTGCGGTACGCGCTGCCGTTTCTGATTCAGGTTTGGTTCTTCGTTTCGCCGATCATATATCCATCAAGCCTCGTGCCGGAAGAGTGGCGGTGGGCTATGTGGTTGAACCCGGTCACCGGCATTGTCGAAGCGTTTCGGGCTTCATTATTTGGCCGGCCATTCCCCTGGGCGGCATTAGCCTATTCCGGCGGGTTCGGTCTCGTAATGCTCGCATACGCCTCATACGCGTTCCGGCGTATGGAGCGCAACTTCGCGGAGTTGATTTAAAGGAAGACGGCATAGGCTCTCTATGTGCAAGTCTAAGGAGCTTGCGTCAAGCGGATGAGACCGATAATCAAAGTTGAAGGGATCAGCAAGCGATTTCGCATTCAGCCGCGCGAAGCGCCTTCCGTTCGGTATCCCACGCTGCGAGAATCGCTGGTCAGGGTAGTTCGGTCCCCATTCGCCCGCCAGCGTAATAATGGAGGGCGCGATGACACAGTTTGGGCGCTCAAGGATGTCAGCTTCGACGTGATGCCCGGCGAAGTGATGGGCATAATCGGTCCCAATGGCGCTGGCAAGTCTACGCTGTTGAAAGTGCTCTCGCGCATAATCGAGCCGACGAGCGGACGGGTCGAGCTGTACGGCCGAGTCGCAAGCCTGCTCGAGGTTGGCACCGGCTTTCATCCTGATCTAAGCGGACGAGAGAACGTTTACTTGAACGGCGCGATTCTCGGGATGAAGCGCCGCGAGATAGACGCAAAGTTTGACGAGATAGTCGCATTCGCCGAAGTGGAGAGGTTCATCGACGCGGCCGTCAAGCATTACTCGAGCGGGATGTATCTACGGCTGGCGTTCGCGGTCACTGCTCACCTGGACCCGGAGGTGCTGATCATCGACGAAGTGCTTGCGGTGGGCGACGCCAGCTTTCAGAAGAAGTGCCTCGGGAAGATGGATGACGTGACTCGAAGTGGAAGGACTGTATTGCTTGTGAGTCATAGCCTCGCCATGGTAACGCAGCATTGCCGGCGCGCGATTCTTATAGATGGAGGCAGGATTCACAGAATGGGTCCGGCTGAAGAGGTAGTCGCGCACTATGAGGCGATGTGAACTACTCACCTGTGGATCCTCAAGAACAAATGAGCCGGCGCAAGATTGTGACTATTTTGGGAACACGGCCCGAGGTCATCAAGATGGCGCCCGTCATACGCGAGATCGGGCTGCGTCCGTCGATCTTCGAACACATAGTCGTCGCTACGGCGCAGCACCGCCAGATGCTCGATCAGGTTCTTGAAGTCTTCGGGATCAAGCCGGACATCGATCTCGGATTGATGCAACAGAACCAGGACCTGGCTGAGTTTGCGTCGAAGTCGCTGCTGTCGCTTTCAAACTTGTTTTCCGAGCTCAAGCCAAACGCCGTGCTGGTTCAAGGTGATACGACAACCGTGATGACCGCCGCGCTGGCGGCGTTCTATAAGGGCGTTCCGGTGGGACACGTCGAGGCTGGCCTGCGATCGTTCGATCGGCGCCAGCCCTTTCCGGAGGAGATCAATCGCCGGGTTGCGGGATGCCTCGCCAGCATGCACTTTGCGCCGACCTCGCGGGCTCGTCTCAATCTCTTGCGCGAAGGTGTACCCGAGGAGACCATTTTCGTTACGGGGAACACAATCGTCGACGCTCTGAAGTCTGTTTCTGTTGGAGAGGCCTTTGACGATCAACGGCTCGCCCGTTTAGACGCCAGCGGACGCCGCTTGCTGCTTGTGACCGCGCATCGCCGCGAGAACCACGGTCGCCCGCTTCGTTCCATCTGCGAAGCTTTGAAGACGTTAACAGCCAACTTCGACGATGTTGAGGTGGTGTACCCTGTCCACCTGAATCCGAGTGTGGGGGAGGTGGTGCGCGAGGAGCTTGGCCATATTGACAGGATTCACCTCGTGGATCCTGTTTCCTATCCCGACCTGTTGCGGCTGATGAAGCGCTGTTTTTTGATATTGACAGACTCGGGAGGCATACAGGAAGAGGCCCCTTCGTTCGGCAAGCCCGTACTTGTGCTTCGAGAAGTCACCGAGCGTCCGGAACTCATTGAAGCGAACGCAGGAAGAATCGTGGGAACCGATGCTCGAGGCATCGTAGATGCAACGTCGCGCCTTTTGACTAATGCGGCTGAATACGCAGCTATGGTGGCGGCCGAAAACCCGTTCGGCGATGGGCGCGCAGCAGAGCGAATCGCGGACATACTCGCCCAGCACCTTTGATAGAAAACAATCTCTCGCAGTCCTAATTGAACTGATCGAAGTATTGACAACGTCATAGTGTTATGTTTGAATCCTGCTACCGAAGCTCGCTAAAAGCCCCTCAAAGATGATCTTCGTACATTAGCCAGGATCCATTGGTTCAAACCTCACTGAACTAG
>JBGQGO010000240.1:0-8200 GCA_041497455.1 Blastocatellia bacterium
GAACGGTCTGAGCGTTTGTTTCCAGGTTCCATGCGCCTGCCGCTTCGAGTTGATGCGCCAGCGTTGCAACCCGATCGAGTATTCGTTCATCACCCGGCCGCAGGGATAAATCGTGGCAGGCCATTTCGTAATCTCTCAGCAGCCGCATCGCTTCGTCGCTGGCAGTGAAGACTGCATCAAGCACCGTCTGGCCGGGGTCGAACGGAGGGTTCTGCGGCAAGTAAGCCACGACACGCTCATTGGCGATTATGGCGCGGCCTTTCTGGGGTTGTTCGCGCCCTGCGATTATTCGCAGCAGGGTAGATTTGCCTGAGCCGTTCAATCCTATGAGGCCGGCTTTGTCGCCATCTTCGAGGCCGAACGTCACGCCCTCAAACAGCTGCCTGGGGCCGTAACTCATGCCGATGTCTTCTAATGAGATGATAGTCATTGCGCTAGAGCGGGTTCGTCCAATGAGGCTCTCGTACCGCGGGTTCGCTATGGTGTTTCATCTGACAGGTCAAAGACTTCCTGCACCCGCCCAACGTCTCCACTGACGAGGCGCACTTTGATCCCGTGGGGGTGAAAAGAAGAATTCGTAAGGATGTCCTTAACTATACCTCGTGTAAGTTTGGCTGAGCCTTGATCCTTCTTCAAAATGATATCCGCCTCGACTCCAGGGCGGACGTTCTTTCGGTGTTGACCATTCATAGCGAGCGCCTGTACAGCGGATCGGCGGCCTCATACTTTTCAGAATCGTAGCACAACGCCCGCCGAAATGAGCGCGTTGTGTTGGCGGTCGCTCAGCGCTCGAACGTTCAGAGGCGGAAGATCAGCGTAGAAATCGCGGACTTCGCCCCTTATGCTCAGAATGGAAACAACTTTAACATCCAAACCAAAACCGAAAGCGAAAACAGCATTGGTCTCGGAGCTTTGATTCGGGTTGGGTTGATTAGCGATGGTCGCGGCGCTTTCGCTGAAGTGTACCAGCCCTACTCCCATCGTAGCGAACGGCGAATACTTCCCGCGGGGCAGCAGCTTGAGCTTTATCCCGGGTGTGAAGAAGATGGACGAATAGCTGTTCGGAGAAAGCGCGTTTGTGGTTTTGACCTTCGTCCGCGGCGTGCCCGCAAGCGGAATTTCGAAATACAGCGCAGCCAGGCGGGCATCAAAGAGCCGCTCCGCATAGTTGATTTCGTATGTGAAGCCCGTGCTGAAACGCAGGAAGCCCGGTTGCGGCAGATCGAATCCCCGCTCGCCAACCTTCAATCCGCCGGAAGTGAACGCAACTTCATGCCGTTGCGCAAAGGCCGACTGCCTGATCAACAGCACCACGGTCAGAATCAGTATCACTCTCAGTTTCATCATCCATCCTCTCCAAAAAAATCGACGAGCGCGCGGTTCACCTCGGCCGCCTTCTCGGTGAAGAAAACGTGGCCCGTTTCTTCAAACTCGAGCAACCGCGCGCCCGG
The DNA here is from genome assembly GCA_041497455.1 of Blastocatellia bacterium. Taxonomy (GTDB): domain Bacteria; phylum Acidobacteriota; class Blastocatellia; order UBA7656; family UBA7656; genus Onstottus_A. Next base: position 1,452 of record JBGQGO010000240.1, read on the forward strand.
TATACGTTCCGCAATCAGACGAGAATTATCCGGATCAACAAGCGTGTCTTCCGTTCCCGTGAGCACCAGAGTCGGGTGAGTTATTTGTGCGAGCCGGACAAACGTGTCGTGCTGCATCACCGCGCCGAGCTGAAGCAGATAAGACGATTTCGGTTGGTTGTTGTTCGCCATCACCGCAAGAGTCTGTTCGATAAGTTCGGGCCGCTCGTCAATGGTCTTCCTTGCGAATAGTAACCGCACTGAATGCTTGAGCGCATCCGATCGGGGCATATCTCGCGACTCGTTGAAAAGGCGAACGGCCCATTCCGGCGAACGCGCCGCCGTGTGCGGGCCTGCGTGTGTGCAAGCGAGCACCAGCCTCCGCACTCTCGCCGGGTGACGAAGCGCCAACTCTTGCGCGACCATTCCTCCAAGCGACACGCCAAACACGTGCGCGCTAGCGACGCCCAGCGCATCCAGCAGCGCAGCCGTGTCGTCAGCCATATCGGCAATCGTGAAAGGCTCCTGAGGTTGATCGGAGCGGCCGACGCACCGGTTGTCGAACGAGATGACCCGGAAGTGAGGCGACAGCCCCTCGACCTGGGCTTTGAATCCATCGCAGGTACTGCCGAGCCCTCGAATCAAGAGCAACGGTTCGCCTTGCCCGTGAAGTTCGTAATACATCTTCAGACGAGTTGTTTGAATTGTCGGCAAGCCTTTCCGTTTCTCTCTTTGATCCGCTTTGGTTTCGCCAGAAGAATAGAACCTCAATACTCCAGCTTGCCCTGATAAATCATGTCCTTGACCTTGTAGCGCGTATCGACTTTATAGGTCGACGAGAGCTCGGAGTAGAAGTGGATATCCACGTTTTCGGTGGTGAGCCAGGGCTTTCCATCCACGAGGCGAGGGAAGACGAGTCGAGCGCCTAGCCCATCGCTTTTCGGCGTCTGGTACTCCTCAAGGAAAACCCTCTGGACACCGCTCTGGAGGTAGGTATTGTTCTTTAGATCCGCCGTAGTTCGGTTATTGAGCAATGCCTGCACCTGCTGAAGTTCGGCTTTGGATTCGGCAGAATCACAGTCTAACGTGACCACAACGTAGTCGTTAAACCCCAGGGCTACGAAAGCCTTGAGTTGAGCCGCGAATTGCTCGGAGATCTTGCTCTTTTGATTCAGCTCTATCATTCGAGCGAAGGCTTCACGGACTGGTCTCGCGGAGAGGAAGCGGACACGAAGATGGACATTGCGAACGCTGGCATCTGCGCTTGGGGTTGTCCTCGCAGTCGGGTTACTCCCGGGGCCGGTTGAAAAGCTTTTCGACATATCGGTAAAAGTGTGCGTCTGGCCCCACGGCGAGTCATTGAGCAGCTTCATCGCTTCTTTTTCGGACCACTCGGTGTAAGGCTTCTTGCTCCACTGCGCCGAAAGGGAAAGTGGATACGCAAGCACCAGCGCGAATGCGCTGGCCACTAACAAGCGGCACACAGGCTTCATCGTACTGTCCTCCAACGACTGAATTGTCACGTGATGAGTAGCGGGCTTCTCTGTTTGACCTGATCGAAACCCGCGACATCATAGCTCGGGTTCCTGCATCAGTACAACTTTGATTTGGCTGGTGCTGTGGATTCGCGTGGGTCTATGGCCGGCATTGTCACCGTAGCGATCAAGCCGTCTTAGTCTCGCCGGGAACGATCCCCGCCCGTTCTCACGAAGCTTTGGATTCCAATTTCCGAAGCCGCCTAGCGATATTCTCGATGTCCGCTTCGGCGTGCACCCTGGTGCGATCTATTGCGTCGCACAGTTTATCGGAAAGCTGCAGTAATCCTGCCTTCATCTCATCCGACATTTCGGCGAATCGAGTATCAACACTCGCGAAGTCACGGTCGAGTCGCGATTCCAATGCGTCAAATCGAGTGTTGACGCTCGTTTCTAACGTGTTGACCCTGGACTCTAACGCATCAAATCGAGAGTTGAGGCTCGTTTGCCCGTCTTGTATCTCACGAACACGCGATTCTAACTCATCAAATCGAGAGTTCAGGCTCGTTTGTCCCTCCCGTACCTCTCGAAGAAGTCTGAATACCGCCGTGATCGTAGGCTGGGTGGTGTTGTCCTCTTTGTCGCTATTGGTCAAATCCTGTGTAACGTCGTCGCTGCTCATGCTTCTGCCTCCTGAGAAAGTCTTCCGCTCGTCAGACGAGCGACCCAGGATCGTGATGGAATAGTGCCATACCACTTGCGCATGAGCAAGGGACTTCATGTTATTTCATGTTGAGCATAACTCCCGGGGATCGCCGCGCTTTGGTGTAACCCGGCTCGGTGCAAAACCGTCCTTGCCATTCGCCAACCTTATCAATTCTGGACTATGCTAGCAGTTCGCCGCGATCATCCGTCGTTCGGAGTCCAAGCTTTAGCTTGCCGGTTTCGCGCAACCTGAAGCTTGAACTCTGAACAGCTCAACCATCGCGCCGCCCTGCTCAAAAGGAGACCCTATGAAAAGACTCTACGCTCTCGCCTTCCTGCTTGCGCTGTGCGCGCCGCTAACCGCGGCGGGCCGTGAAGCCAGGCTCGTTCGCTACCCGCACTACAATCACGGCCGCATCGCGTTCACTTACCTGGCCGACATATGGACCGCCGACGAAGACGGCAAAAACATCAAGCGCATAACGGCGAACAAGGCGCGCGATGTCTATCCGCGATTCTCGCCCGATGGAAAGTCGATTGCCTTCTCTTCGGACCGCAACGGCAACTTTGATGTGTTCATCGTCCCGAGCGAAGGCGGCGCCGCTAAGCAACTCACGTTTCATTCCGCCGACGACACCGTGCTTGGATGGACCCCCGACTCGCGCGCGGTCTTGTTCGCTTCGAGCCGCGGCGACGACTTCATGGGTAAGCTCTATACAGTGTCGATCGACGGCGGAATGGAGCGCAATGCCGGCGCCGATATGGGAGTGAACGCCTGCTACTCGCCTGATGGCAAGAAACTGGCGATCAATCGCAAGGGACAGGTCTACTGGCGCAAGTACTATCGCGGCGCCATGCAGACTGACGTCACCGTGATGGACATCGCGTCGAAGAAGTTCACCGACCTCACCGACTTCGACGGATTAGACTCTTGGCCGATGTGGAGCACCGACGGCTTCATCTACTTCGTCAGCGATCGCGAAGGCAGCGGGCTGACCAACATCTGGCGCGTCCCCGAAGCCGGCGGAAAGGCCGACCGCGTCACTTCATTCAAGGCCGGCGACGTACGCTTTCCCGCGATCAGCGCCGACGGCAAGGTGATAGTTTTCGAGCACGACTTCGGCGTATGGAAGCTCGACGTCGCCAGCCGGAAGACCGCGCCGGTCAAGCTCGACATCGCCGCCGAGACTCAAGAGAACCTGGCTGAAGTCCGGGACTTCAACTCACAAGCGGACGATTACGACGTCGCGCCTTCCGGCCGCCGCATAGTCGTTTCGATTCATGGAGAGATTTTCACCGCGCCAACCGAGGAAGGCGACCTGCGTCAAATCACCGACAGCCCCGCCCGCGACAAAGATCCGGGATATTCGCCAGACGGCAAGTGGGTCGCTTTCATCAGCGATCGCAGCGGGCGTGAGGAGGTTTACATCACTGGGGCAGACGGAACAGGCGAGCCGCGGAAGATCACCGACCTCGATACGCTGAAATTCTCATTCGCCTGGTCGCCCAACTCGAAGGAGATCGCGTTCACCGGGTCTGACAGCAAGCTGCGCAAGTATTCCGTCGACTCGAAGCAGACAAGCGAACTCTCTTCCTCGAAGTACGGCAACATCGGAGCTCCCGTCTGGTCGCCCGACGGCAAATGGATCGCGTATTCGAAGCCCGACTACGTTCGAACATCCGACGTTTATCTGATTCCTTCCGCCGGTGGCGAAGAGCGCAAGGTCACCTTCGATTCGTTCAACGAAGGGAATCCTCAGTTCACTCACGATGGCAAGAAGCTGTTCTTCGTTCGGACCGACGCAGGACTTGGCGGAGGCGACCAGCGTTCGTCCCAGATCTACTCCGTCGCGCTCGAACGTGAAGAGCGCGATCCTGCCGATCCCGAGGACCGGCCGGATCAGGGCGAGTTGCAGGATCAAACCAACGACGCGGTCACGCGCCGCGTCGCCGGCGCTCAGCGCAACGCTCCCCCGAAAGACATCAACGTCGACTGGGCGGGCCTGAAGCGGCGAACTCGGCAGGTCACGCGCATGCCGTTCGCGGTGTTCGACTACGCTATCGGCGCCGACAATCGCACGATCGTGTTTGTGACAACCGAGCCGGCAGGCATTCGCAATGTGCCGGTGGTCTACTCGATCCAGGAGGACGGCCGGCGGCTGACTCGCATCATCGCGGGCGAGCCGCCCGCGGCAGACGAAGGCGGCGGAGGCCGCGGCGGTTTCGGCGGATTCGGGGGAGGCATCAACAACCTCAACATCTCGCGCGACGGCCGCACGCTTTTCTTCCGGGAAGCAAGCTCTGTCTACACGGTCTCGCTTGCTCCGCCAGCGAGCGCGGGCGCGCCGGCTACTGCGGCTGCCTCAGGCGGACGTGAGAGCGCGCGCCGCCGCATCAACTTCACCGCACGGGTGAAGATCGATAAGTCCACCGAATGGGCCGAGATGTTCGACGACGCGTGGCGCACGATGAAGTATCGCTTCTACGACGCGGCGATGCACGGCAAGGATTGGGATGGCGCTCGAGCGAAGTATCAACCGCTCGTCGAATTCGTCGGCGACCGGCAGGAGCTGCTCAACATCGTCAACGAGATGATCGGCGAGCTGAACGCTTCGCACACCGGCGCCGCTCCGCCACCGCGCGGCCGCGAAGGCGGCGGAGTCTCAACTGCTCATCTGGGCGTCGAGCTTCAAGCCGACGACGCGGCGGGCCGATACAAGGTGACTCACGTCTACGAAGAAGGACCGGCCGACAAAGATTGGGTGAAGGTGAGCAACGGCGATTATCTGATCGCGATCAACGGCAAGCCTGTCAAATCCGGCGATAACTACTGGGAGATGCTGAATCACCGCCTCAATCGCAAAGTCGAAGTCACCTTCAACAACAAGCCTTCCGAAGACGGCGCGTGGAAGAGCCGCATCGAGCCCGCCACCGGTCAGGCTTACTCGCAACTCCGCTACGAGCGATGGGCCAAGGATCGCCGCGCACTGGTCGACAAGCTTTCAAATGGGCGCATCGGTTACCTTCACATTCAATCGATGAATCAGCCTTCGCTGCGCCGCTTTGAAAAAGAGCTTCGTGAGAATCACAACAAAGAAGCCGTGATCATCGACGAGCGGTGGAACGGCGGCGGCAACATCGAACAAGAGCTGCTGGCGATCTTAGTGCAGCGCGAGTATCAGGTCTGGCAGCCGCGCGGCACGGAGGCTACGGGCCGTCCGTTCGCGGGGTTCTTCGGACCGAAAGTCGTAGTGCAGAATTGGCGTTCGGCGTCGAACTCTGAGATGTTCCCGGCCGGCTTCCGAGCTCTCGGCCTGGGCAAAGTGATCGGCACTCCGACGACGGGCGCTGTGATTGGGACCGGGAGCTACTCGCTGATCGACGGCTCGACGGTTCGCACGCCGGGCGTCGGAGTGTTCTTAGCCGACAAGAACCGGACGAACATGGAGAACTACGGCGTGAAGCCGGACATCTTCGTCGAGAACTCACCGGAAGACAACCTTGCAGGCCGCGACCGGCAGATCGAAGCAGCCGTGCAAGAGCTGTTGAAGGAGATCGGCTCGAAGGCCCAGCAGGCCAGGAAGGAGTAGGGATGAAACTGGAACGCGGCGGGTAGTGAGCATAGCAGCACTACCCGCCGCTTCAGATTCTATCCGCACTTTTCCCCGCCGGCTAACGTAGCTTGGCGTATACGTCTCGAAGTAAGAGGCTACAGCCGATTGATTTGATATCAATTACTTCTGATTCACCGACGTACTCCGTGTAGCTCCAAGGTCCGCCGCGCTGCCGCGCGAACTGCTCGACCCGATAAGGGATCTGACTAACCAACAAATAATCGCGAAGCGAGTCGAGACGCTGGTAGTGCTCCCACTTCTTGCCGCGGTCATATGCTTCAGTGGATTTCGAAAGGACCTCAATTATCACGATGGGATTCAGAAGAGTGTCTTCGTCTTCATCCTCAAACTGCTCTTCGGCGCAGGCAACGGAGGCATCCGGGTACGTGTACTTGCCGACACTCGCAATCATCACGCGCATGTCGCTGTTGTAAACGTTGCAATCTCGCTCAAGCAATAGAGTCCCAAGAATGCGGTTGATATTGCCTGCGACTATATTGTGCCGCTTGGTGCCTCCGGCCATAGCGAACGTCTCCCCAGCGAAGAACTCGCTCTTGAACTCAGAGCGCCGTTCGATGGCTAAGTACTCCTCGGGGGTCAGCAAGTCCTTTGGATGTGAGGCCATTCGCTCCTCCGTGATAGAGTCACTCTACCCTCGACGCTCCAACGGTGCAATGATCTTTGCCCTTCTCGCAAACTGAAGGTCCAGCGCGGCGAAATGGCGGAAGCCATTAGCGTTGATCCGAAGTACGAAAAAGTTGCGTCCGTCGTCTCGAAGAACTACGGATCAATTGCCGCGGTCGGCTCCTGGGAAAGAATAATTGGTCCGTCCACGGCGGCACGGGCCATTGGTACTCGCCACTTCAATCAACCTAAGAAATCCAGCTTTGCAATCACTGTGTCGGCACGTCCTGCGCACAACTGATATACTCCTGTCTGGAAGCTCATTTTGTTTGACTGGGTTCATATGGTAGAC
>JBGQGO010000241.1:0-8106 GCA_041497455.1 Blastocatellia bacterium
GAGGGCAGCGATCTAAGCAGTTGATTCGGCATGTGATTTCCGTTGACACCGGTCAGTGTCTGACGTACATTCTAACACAACCCCCACAGGTAACACTCAAGCCTCCCGGAATAGCCGAATGGAACCAAAAGCAGACAGTCCTATTGACTTGGAACTCGACCGGCTTGAATACGAAATTCGCCGATTGAAGGTTGAGTATGACATCTACTTCAATGGCGGAACGCTTCGCCCGCCTATCGACACGAAGGGCCGAGTCGAGACTGCAATCAAGCGCATATACGACACGCGCGGGATGTCATTCGGACAGCGCTTTCGTTACAACACCCTGGTTGCGCGCTACAACATCATGCGCGAGCTGTGGCGGCGGCATACTCAAAGCCGCGAAGAGAGCGGGCGGCCTCCGACGGCTGAGGCTCAAACCGCAGTGCGCGAGCAGGTGGCGGTGATTCGCTGTCACGATCCCAAACTCGAACCTGAAAAAGTCAGCGAGCTTTATGACCATGTCGTAGCCGCCAAGCGAAAGTGCGGCGAGAAACTAGGGGCGCTGAGCCTCGAGGTATTCACTCAATTCCTCACCTCGCGAGCCGAGCAAATCAAGGATAGTCTCGCAACCGATGCCGTGGACTTCGTGGTCGGAGTCGACAACGGCCGCGTCAAATTCGCCGCCCGCCCCGCACGCTGATAAGCCGATGTGCTTACTGGCCGTCGGCACTGAGCCCTAATTGCACAATCTGGAGTAGCGCCATCAATCGCATCTCGGGAAGTTGGAATCGGTCGGCCATTGATCTGGCGCGGTCAAAATCATTGCTGGCAATCGAGCCCAGCTCTCGCGAGAACTCCAGGGCCATCGTGCTCAGTGAATTGCCGCTGCTATTAACGAACTCGCCACTCCTGAAGTACTGAAGGTCGAACCCATTCAACACAGAAGCCGCAGCCGCAAGCTCGTTGATCTGATCGATAGCTGTGTCGACAATCGCCGAGGTCTTGGTGAAATCGAGTTGCTCATATGTGCGGGCGATCTGCAGTTGAGCTCCCAGTTGCTGGTAGCTCAGCGCCCGATCGCCGGCGAGTCCCTGAGCTTCGACCAAAAGCTGAAGTGCGGTCGCCTTGTCGCCCTTCGCCGCCGCGCTGGCGGCCAACTGGCATAAAAAACCCGCCCGCTCTTCCACCGGAAGACGCGAGATGAGCGCGCGCGCCTCAGCAATCTTCTCTTGCTCGCTGGCCCGACTGAACGACTGGCGATCCAGGTTCAATTCCATCTGACGGCGCTGCCGGGGGTCATCGATTTTTTCGACCATCGCACGTGCGCTGTTTGCGTCTCCCTGATTGAACGCCTTCCACGCCGCTTGCTGAACAAGATTATTCGCAACCTCCGGAGGCGCAGTCTTCGACGCTTCAATCAACTCGCTGGCCGTGCCGTTCTGAGCAAGTTCCTGATACTTTGCCCACGGTCCCTGCTGAGCCTGGTTTAACCTATCGATCTCGGCAATCCGCGCGCGCAGGGGGGGAATCTGATTGGGAGACAGCCTTTCGATATCGGGCAGCAACGGCTTTAGCTGTTGGAGAATTTCAGCCGTCTGTCCCGGATACGAGCGAAAGGATCGGCCACCATAAACGATCCGTGAGCCAACCGCGACACTAGAGCTGCTCTCTGGATTATTCAGCACTGCGTTGATGAGGATGTTGCTCAGCTCTCGCGCGGTCTGCTCGTCCAGGTTCGACAATGAAAGATTGGGGGTAGTCCGCTGCACTGGTTGGTCAGGCGAACGTCGGTTGTTTTCGATCCACGTCCGCAAGAGCATCACACTGATGTTGTACGATGCCGGATTCTTGCTGATGTCATCGGTTCGAAGATGGTTCATAATGTCTCCGAGAAATCTCTCGGCGACCGCTTTGTTCTGTGACTGTAGATTGTAAAGGAAGTTTATCGCCTCATAATCGATCGCAAGCTTTAAGGAGTCTTCGGCAAGTGAAAGCGCCTCCTGCGGGTCCTTGGCCGCGATCTGCCCCGCCATTCTCATCTCGAGTTGGGCTTCGAAACTCGGTTGCCCGTAGAACCGCTGCTCGGTAGAAGTCGGACGCGAGGCCCGTAGAAACTCGCGGGCTAGCTTGGGGTCATGGTTCGCGGCAACCTGCAGGATCTCCTGCCGCAATTGCTGTGACAACTGAGCCAGATAGGAGGTCTCCTCCTCTCCACTGTCGGCCGCAGCAGTTATCTCGCCAAGACTTGCTACCGCGTCTTTGAACAGCGCGCGAGCCCGCTTTTCATCCCGAGGCCAGAGAGATCCTGCCAGAGCAACTCCGATGCGAATGCGGTTCTCTGGCAGCTTGAGCGATTGTGTTCCCTTGATGATCTCATCCACCAAAGCGAGCGTTTTCTTCTCGCGCTCCGCTCGCGCTTTCTTTTGTTCGGTGAGGGAAGTCTCGGGAGACGCGGATTGCGCGCGCACGATTGGGATCACTAGCAGAAGCACTAAGAAGGTTCTTGCGAGCTTAGAAGTCATGTCAGTATCCTCACGCGTTCTTGCCTCGGAGTAGTGTGCACGGGCGTTGCCTCTGATCGCAAAACACTCGGCCATCTGACTGGGTTTCCACCTGCGTTACACGCCGGTGCTTCCAGGATGTTTCCTTTCGTCGACTGTCTTCGGTTGCTGTTCGTAAGAACGTCTCTAACAATCAGGTTTGCGAAGATCTCCAGGCCATCGGGTTATTGCTCGCCGAAACCAAGGCTGCCGCTGCGGTTCGTTGATGGTGAGTGCGCCTTGCTGGGGCGCACAAAGCAAAAAGCCCTGCTCCGAAGAGCAGGGCCACACTTTGCGCCTTGATTGATTGATTCTCTAAAGCCGTTTCACGGCTTCCGCCTGGGGTCCCTTCGGTCCTTCAACTACTTCGAACTCGACGGTCTCGCCCTGCTTAAGCGATTTGTAGCCTTCTTCCTGTATGGCCGAGTAGTGAACGAACACATCGGCTCCGTCCGGTTGCTCGATGAACCCGTAGCCCTTTGCATTACTGAACCACTTGACCTTGCCTTGTGACATCGACATACATCCTCCTCCGAGTCTCTCAAAGTTTCGCGCGTCCGGGCAGTGAATCGTCCGCGTTGGGGCGAACGTCAACCCGAGGATTGCCGCGCAGCCCGTGCGGCAAGCAGCGTCAATCGCCGCCGCCGGCCGCGCGTAAGCTTGGAAACAAAAAGCCGCAAAGCGGCGCTCGCCAACTTGCGAGCATCCCTTTGCGGCTTCTTATCAAGCTTTCACTGCGTGCTGCCCAAGACCTTCTAGTCGCTCTCGGTAATCTTCAAAGCATCTGCGCGAAGCGGGCCGGATAGTAGCGCAACGACTAATCAGAGTCAAGAAAAAAACGGAGAGTGAAAAATCGCACCGAGGAATTCTTTTCCGAGGAAGGCCCTGATTAGGTGGTTATGCCCTCTAGAGCGAATCGTGAGGGAGTGACTGCTGCAAGGGCGCAGGCTGCCTTCAACGCCCATTTAGGCCAAGAAGACAGCCTGCGCGCTGAACAAGAATTTCAGTCTCCCAGAGTGAAAATCTTCAAGCGTTAGCGGTTATGGGAGCCCATCGAAACATGTGCAGTTACCGAAATTGAAAACCTGTCCGCGTGCTTGACAGCGCGCGACGGCAAACGCATCGCATGGTCCCGGAAAAACAACGCTGCGGCAACTCCGCAATGCCTGAGAAGCAGGCGCTGGCCAATTCACACGTGCCATTTCTCCCTGAAAGTCCCAGTAAACGTTCGGCTGGCAGTTAATCTCATTACGGTAATTCGTGTAGTAGTGTCCGTACTCCTGGCTGTAATACTGATACAGCGGGAACCCCCTTGTGTCTCCGGCAGGCCACACATACCCGGCAATACCGCCATATACGTAGTCACCGCCGTACTCGGCGTAGTAGATCGAGTATTTGAAGCCTTTCCTCGTGCTCCAGCGATGCAGCGGAACTTGTCCTGGCAGCGGGCCACCGACAATCGACCCTGGCTGCGGTTCGTGCGGCGAGATAAGTCCGACGTTCCCGTCCAAGACCGGGAAGCGCCCGAAGCCATCAATATCCTGCGGATACCAGGATAGGAAGCTCTGCCAATCGTAACCGCTATGTACGGCGCCCAGTTGACGTCTCAACTCCACACCCGTGGCGACCCCTGGGAAGCTAAATGCGCAAGCACCCTGGCGGTCCCAGCCATCACACCAAATATGTCCGTCGCCGGTGTAGCCACCACCAATACCGCCACCGCCACCACCGCCGCCACCACCACCACCGCCGCCGTCACCGCCGCCGTCATCAATGGGAATGATCATAGGTGTGACTTTACCTTTGCCTCTTTTGCCCTTGCGCTCTTTGGCCTTAAGCTCCTGGGCATGTTGTGTTTTGCTATCGCCTTCCTGCGCCTGGCTTTCTTGACTAACGCGCTGCTGCGCACTAGCCCTAAACTCAGATAAACATGCTCCTACGAAAGACAGAAACACAAGAAAACTGAGCGTGGCTCGGATCAACGAGACTTTTTTCATAACCCATCTCCTTACTGTTCATGTAGACATGAACTGTTATGCCGGGTCCCAGTCTTTGCTGATACACTGTTAACGTTCGGCAAGTAGATGCCGCTTACAAAGTACCTGTGAAACAACAGGAGTCCGGGACTCGGGGTTGCTGTGCGAGCAATCTAGGGAGTCATTGCTCCAGCCAAACTTCGACGTGACCGAGCGGAGTATAGCGATAGCGGGGCCACAAGTCTTTGGGTGACTCTTAGAAAGTTATTAGCTAGTTCTTCGCTGGGAGAAGAGCGAACGCTGGTGCTTCAGGTTCATGTGCAGCGATCGCGGGTCAAGTGCTTACCGCGCGGAGTTTCCGCCAGAGCCCTCTAAGTTCTCGGGGAACGAATTAGGGATTGTCGTTCGATCGATTCTTGCTGCGGTTCGCAAGCGCCGGGGCAGCGCTTTGGTAAGTAGACCGGCACCCATCTGAACGGGCTCCAGCTATAGTCGCTCGCCGTCAGTCGCAAACCCAATACGCCGCAAAAGACGAACGAACCTCGCGTCTGAGCGAAGATGGTCAAATATCGGCCACACCTTTAGCCAGATGAGTAGTCCGGAGCGTTCCTCATAAGCTTTCTCCAGCCATTCCATTGCCCGATCTACCCGGTCCCGGAATCCGGCATAGACAACCGCGATCGTGGCGCACGAAACAAATTGACGTCGCGACAACTCCAACAACTGGTCTAGAAACTTTTCAGCCTCCGCTGTCGCGCCGAAGGAAGCGTGGCAGTGACCGAGGCCAGCCAGGGTCCATGAGTTTTCACTGATGGATCTCGCCTTTTCTAGTTCGGCGATGGCTTCCCGGTACATCAACTTGCGCTCGTAACACATTCCAAGGTGGAGGTGCGCGCGAAAGAAGTTTGGCTCCAGTTCGAGCGCTCGCTCCAATTGCTCGATAGCGAGATCGTAGCGGCGCGCCCAATAGAAGTTGAGTCCGAGATTTGTATTGATGATCAGCGAGAGTGGATCGAGGTCCCGGGCCTTCTTCAGCTCTGCCAGCCCCTGATCAAATAGACCCATCGACGCCAGATATTCACCATGCCACTGATGGGCTGTCGGATAAGTTGGGCTGAGGCGTACAGCTTGCTGAAAATCCGCCTCCGCTGCTGTCCAATCCCAATCATAGATGAGTTTTATCTGCCCCAATGAAGCGTAAGCTTCCCCGGTTTCATCCAGTTGAATGGCCTTCATGGCGGACGCCTTGGCTTGCGGCATGATCTCTCGTGGATTATCCGCTCCGAATAATCCAAGTAAGACGAGGCAATCCGCTATTCCGGCATGCGCCACGGAATAGTTCGGGTCTTCAGCAATTGCCTGCCGGAAGTATTCAACTCCTTTTTTCAGATCCTCGATGGCTCTTCTGCCCCACGCATAGCGTCCCTTAAGATAAAACTCGTAGGCCTCCCTGTTCTCAGTAAAGCGTTTCGTTAGTTTTTCCCTCTGCTCACCGCTCAATCTAAGGCGTAACTTCTCTGAGATATCCGAAGCCAATTCGTCTTGCAAAGAGAAAATGTCCGAGGACTTCCTGTGATATTGTTCGCCCCAGATCCGCGATCCATCCTCAACATCGACCAGTTCTGCGCTTATGACAAGTTGTTCGCCAAACTGTTGAACAATGCCCGTCATCACTCCGCGGACTCCGAGACTATAGCCAGCCTCTCGCGGATCGATTCCAGCCCCTTTGTAACGAAAGACGGTACTACATGCCATCACTTTCAACTGCGGAAGGTGCGAGAGGCTATTCATGATGCTCTCGGTTATCCCATCCGAGAGGTATTCCATGTTGGGATCATTACTCGCATTGATAAAAGGAAGCACCGCAAGAGAATCGATCCCTTTCCCATGAGCCTTTTCCTCCGGCTCTATCATTTTGGCGACAAAACGATAGCCTCGACGCGGAACAGTCTCGATGTATTTGGGATTCTCGGTGCTTTCCCCCAGGGCCCTCCGCAACATGAAGATGTGTTGGGCGAGATTTCCTTCCTCCACATACTCATCCGGCCAAACTTCTTGCATCAAAGCGTCCTTTTCCACGACATGGCCGTTATTCCGAACGAGGAGAAGGAGAGTGCTCAAAACCTTCGCAGGTAGCGGAACGAGCCGGCCATCGCGCAGGAGCACCCGCTCGCCCGCATCGAGGCTGAAGGCACCGAACTGAAAGACACTATCGGCTCGCCCCATAAACGAACTTGTTGATAACTTCATATGCAACCTTTTCAGATCAAGCTCTGAATCCATGCCTCGCCGTTCGTCTTGCAGGAACTCCTGCCGGCTCAGGAAGTCCTCCAGAGCTTTGAGGGTGAAAAGACACGCGGCGCGTCCCAATTGAACAAGGCTTAAGCTTCCCTTGCTTGACTGCCTTCCATAGAGTCCTTCGAGAGAGTTTGGTTATCTCGATTGTCTCATTGACGGTGAATACAAGCTGCTCAATTCATCGTCGCGAGGTATGCCGCGAGCTTATTCTTGACTGTGCAAAGCCGGGTGAGGATTAGGGCAACCGAACTGCGCGACCGAACAATTGAAGCGCACCAAGAATACTACACGCTTAGAAAGTAGTCAATATCATTTTCACCGTATCATTGTCCACCAGACAGCCGCGCGCGTAAAGGGGTGTTTGTCGCAATCGGATCTCGGCACCTCCTAAATGTCACCGGCCCATCACGTTGACAAGCTCTTGGACCGCAGCGGCTGAGCGATGAAGCGCCGAACGCTCGTCGGTCGTCAGGTTGATCTGAATGATCTCTTCGATGCCGCGCTCTCCAAGCTTCACGGGCACTCCGACAAACAGGCCGTTGATGCCGTACTCGCCTTCAAGATATGCAGCGCACGGCAGGATCTTCTTCTTGTCCTTCAGAATCGCTTCGACCATCTCGACCGCGGCAGCCGACGGGGCGTAATAGGCCGAGCCCGTCTTGAGCAGACTCACGATCTCAGCGCCGCCATTCGCCGTGCGCGCTACGATCTGATCGATCTTCTCTTTCGGTAAAAGATCAGGCAGCGGTATGCCAGCGACGGTCGAGTAGCGCGGCAGCGGGACCATCGTGTCGCCGTGACCGCCCAGCACAAATGCTGTGACGTTTTCTACTGATACGTTCAGCGCCTCGGCTATGAAGCAGCGCATCCGCGCCGAGTCCAACACGCCGGCCATCCCGATGACCCGCTGTTTAGGAAGCCCCGAGTGCTTTATCGCGACGTGACACATCGCATCGAGGGGGTTCGAGACAATGATCAATATCGGGTTCCGCGAATACTTCATGATCTCGCCGGTAACCGATCCAACTATCCCGGCGTTGGTCCGCAGCAGATCATCGCGGCTCATACCCGGCTTGCGAGCAAGGCCCGACGTTATTATCACGATGTCAGAATCGGCGGTTTCCTTGTAGCCGTTCGTGCCGACGAGCCGAGAGTCGTAACCTTCGATGGGCGCTGTCTCCGCAAGGTCAAGCGCTTTGCCTTGCGGCATTCCTTCGATGATGTCGACCAGCACAACGTCGCCGAGTTCTTTATCAACCAGTCGTTGAGCCGCCGTCGCTCCGACGTTCCCGGCCCCGACAACGGTGATC
>JBGQGO010000242.1:0-8039 GCA_041497455.1 Blastocatellia bacterium
AATGACGATCCAAAAGCCGAGCACGACGACGGCCGGAAGCTCAATCGTAGTCCAGAGGAATCCGAGCGGCAGCAATGTCCGAACTCGATTTCGCGGAAACATTATCAGGTAGGCCCCAAGCACTCCGGCGATCGCGCCCGACGCGCCTAGCGAGGGGATTTTGGAACTCGTGTCAACGAAAATCTGGGAGAACGACGCCGCTACTCCGCACACCAGGTAGAAGATCAAAAACTTCGCGTGTCCGAAGTTGTCTTCGATGTTGTCACCGAATATCCAAAGATAAAGCATGTTGCCGAGGATGTGCATCCAGCCGCCGTGCATAAACATCGAGGTGAAGAGAGTCAACCATATCGGCGCCGGACCCGGGAATTGCGGGATGACCCCTCCGCCGGGAACGCGGACCGGAGCGACCAGGTCGACATTGTGCGTGATCTCATAAGGCACAACGGAGTACGCGTATGTGAATTCAGCGCCTGCTTCGGTGCCAGTCGCTTGTTGAAACACCAAAAACACAACGGCATTGATAGCGATGATGATATAGACAATGAACGGCGTGGTCAGCCGCCCTTGATTGTCGTCTCCTATGGGTAGAAGCATTTGGTACCTCGGGGAAGTAGCATAGACTTTAGTCTGTGTCCGGTGATTGCCGTTGCGGCTGAGTTACCTGACACGGGGACGTAGCATAGACTTCAGTCCCTGTCCGGTGAAGCCTCTTGTCGTGAGTCACGCGAAACAGACTGAAGTCTATGCTACCTGCCGCTCCATCTCAATTTGCTTCGCAGTATCTCGAAGTAGTCCCGGTCTTTCGCGCATATTGTGTTGAAGGTCTTCGCGCTCTTGCGTATCTCGACTCTATCGCCGGCCATCAAGGGAAGTCCTGTCTGTCCGTCGGCGGTCAGCATGACCTCCTGCCCCCGCGTATTCATCTGAAGCCTGATTTCGACGTTGAACGGAAGCACCAGAGGCCGATTCGTTAGAGTGTGAGGACAAATCGGACAGATGGAAATCGCCTCGGCGCCGGGCACGATTATAGGCCCGCCAGCAGCGAGGTTGTACGCAGTCGAGCCGGTGGGTGTCGCCACAATCAAGCCGTCCGCCCTATAGCCCGTGACATAGTGCGACCCGACCCAGCAGTCGATATCGATTATCCCGGCTAGTGCTGATTTGTTGAGAACGACGTCGTTGAGCGCGGTGCCCGCGCCTATCTGGTCTCCATCTCGAAGCACTCGCCAGTCTAGCATCGTTCGCTGAACGACCTCATAGTCACCGCGGACCACGAATTCGAGCGCCGGTATCGCTTCGTCGGCGGAGAATTCCGTCAGATACCCAAGCGTCCCGAGATTGACGCCCAGAACAGGCGTGCCCCGTCCTGCCACCAGCCTCGCAGTCGAGATCATCGTGCCGTCGCCGCCGAGCGCTACCAGCAGATCACACTCGTCGGCGATTTCTCTAGCGGAAGCGGAGAAGGTGCCGGGCGGCAAGTCCTTAACGCGATCGTTGACGAAAAGGTTGATCTCGTGATCGGCTGCCCAAGCTGCTATTTGCGCCGCGAGTTGGCTCGCGCGCGGTTCGCCTGGCTTGGTAATGATCCCGAGTCTTGCCGGTGGTTCCATAATCAAAGGGCAAAGCGCAAAGTGCGAAGCTTGGCCCTTCGCTCTTTGCTCTTTGCTTTATTCATCGACTGGCACCCATAACAGGATGCTGCGGATTAACTGTAGATTGTCGGGCTGAACTCCGATTTCGAAGGTATCATGTTCATTGGCGAGTGCGAGGTATTCATCATAGAGCGCTCGGAGAGCTTCGCTGGCTTCCTGCTCGATACGCTCGAGGTCCTCGCGCAGTTCCGCTTCGTCGGCCCGGTATGCTTCTTCCTTCGATCGCGGTTCAGCGGAGCCGAACACGGCGCCTGCAAGCGTTGAGAACATGCCTGCCAATCTGTTTTCGCTCTCGAAAAAGTGCAGCTTGTTCGAAATGAAGCTTTCCAGATTGAGGCTTTCCGTAAACGACCCCTTCGAAGCTTGCGCTTCGCGCACCTGCTCGAGTTGAAGCTCGAATCGATTGCGAAGCCTCTTCAGTTCGGGCTCGATACGACCCAGCGCCGCATCGGCGACGCGCGCCAGAAAATCTTCAAGCGGATCACCCGGAGCCGAGAAAAACCCAAACACCGGGCTGAAGTAGACGCTGAGCCGCTCGGTTCTCACGAGCTTTTCTATCAACTCAGCGACGCACTGTTCAAAGTCAGACTTTGTCGTCAGGTAGTTTCCCGGGCGGTAGCCGATGGCCGGATCAGGTTGCGTTGCGAGTTGCGAAACTCCGCCGAAGTCATCACTCCGCGAGTCCCAATCCATCGCGAGATCCGCCTCCGGAAGCCAGGCCGAGTAACTGCGCTCCTCCGAATGATTGAGCCCTGCGCGAAGGCTGCGAAAGTTGACCGTGTACTCGATGAGCACTGCAGGCCGATAGACCGGCGGGCCGGCTAAACCGGCGCCCGGCCCACGCCAGGCTTCGGCGATCCCTTCGATTCGCAGTTTGTCGACGGCTTGTTCGCTCACAACGGTTTTGAAACGAAGTAGCATAGACTTCAGTCTGTGTTCACTCCAATCTAAAGTCTACGCTGCAAGCTCGGTGCACGATCGTCCGAAGCACACAACTAAAGTCTATGCTACTAGTCCAGGGTGGCAGCTCCGGCTGACTGGGAGGTCTCGTTCCGATAATAAAGGATTCGCCCGCAGTTCTCGCAAATAACCAACTGGTCCCCCTTGCGAACGTCGCTGAATATCTTTGGACGGACTCTTACCCTGCACGCCGCGCATATGCCATTGCTGCGAACCTCGGCAAGGGCCTGTCCTCGCCCCAGTCGCGACAAGCGCTCGTAGTTCGAGAAGAGGTGTTTCGGCATCTTGCCCGCCAGCTTTTTCCGGCGCTCGCGGAATTCAAACAACAGGCGGCTGGCCTCCTCGTGTTCTTTGTCCAAAGCAGCCAAACCCAAGTCAACTTCCGCTCGCATCCGCTCGACGTCGGGCGCTCGGGCGGCAAGCTCGGCGTCAAGCGTTTCAATCTCCTCCATCCGCTTGAGGATGTCGGTCTCCAGGGAGCTGATGTGCTTTCGGGCCGTGTCAATCTCGCGCAACACGGCAGTATATTCCTTCTCGTTTTGGACTCGAGTCTTGTCTCGCTCAAACTTCTCGTGGTTTTGTTGGGTGGTGGCCAGTTCGGCTTCAAGCTGTTTGCGGTCTTCGAGGGTTCGTTCGTGCTTGCTCTTCAGGTCCAGGAACTCGGCGGCGTGCTGTTTGAATTCGGTTTCTGTCCTATCGCGTTCTTCCGGTATTCTCAAAAGCCGGTCCGACGTACGCTGTATCTCGATGTCGAGTTCCTGGAGCTCAATGAGCTGACTTAATTCAGGGCTCACAGAGTTCCTCCATGTTTTTTCAAACCAGAGTCTACTACATCGACCGGCTATTCTCAAGTTTCCCACGGGGCCCCCTTCGGCCCGGGTGCAACTAAAACTGCGACGAGGAAACCTGTTGAGGCGGGACTTTATCCGCAGATGACCCAGAGCACGCAGATGAGCAGACAGAGACCGGGAAAGAGCCGGTCTTTTGTTCTGCGACATCTGCGTAATCTGCGGATAGAGTCCCAGCCTTAATCACTCCCCTTCGGCCGGGCTTCGTTGCTCGCTTCAACCTGCGTGGGTTACAATAGGGCACGCGCCGCCGCCTGAGCATCCGACACTGTGATGGCGAGGGCGCGATAATCCTGGAGGTCCTCGTTATGAAACTCTTTGTGATTCTCGTGGTTGCTATTGCGCTCGCGGCGCCCGCGTTGTCTATGCAGGGTGATCAAGCGGATGGTGCGGCACCGCCCTCGTCCGTCAATGACATCAAAGCGCTGCCGCCGCTTAATCTCCTGGACTTCGACGGCAAGGCCATCGCCGCGGATCAGTTCAAGGGCAACATCGTGGTGCTCGACTTCTGGGCGACCTGGTGTGTACCGTGCATCGCGGAAATACCGGCGCTCAACCGGCTTCAGGAGAAATACGGAGCCAAGGGTGTGAGAGTTGTCGGCGTTGCGCTGGCATCCGGGGATGCGGCGGAGGTAAAGCCGTTCGTCGGGCGCAACAAGATGAAATACACGGTGCTTATGGGCGACGACGACCAGGTCTATGACTTGAACGTGGTAGCTTTCCCTACCACCTATCTCGTCACTCGAGACATGAAGGTGTTTCGCAGGTACATCGGCGCAGGTCCAAGAAAGGCGGCAGAACTTGAAGCCGACATTCAGAAGCTGTTAGCAGTGAACTGAACGGCCTGGACCCCGACACCGCGCGTGCGGCTGCTTCACTGATACGCCCGGACTCGATCTACAATCTCCCGCGACAACTAACCCTTGCTCTTTCCGGCTGCCGCTTTGGCGGCGTGAGCGGGCTCGTGAACGCGAGGCCGGCGATGCCTCGCTCCGACCATGTGGTGGTTCTGGTAATACTTCTCCACGCGCTTTGAAAGCGTGTTGCGATGGATGCGGAGTTCATCGGCGGCTTTTGATAGATTCCCGTTCGTACGTTTGAGTACCGAGAGTATGAAATACTTTTCGAACTCCGCCACCGCATCTTCAAACAGAATTCCTCGCTCCACCATTTCTGTCACGAGCGCCTCGAGCCTGCTCTTCATCTCAGTTCTCCTGTAGCGTTTTCGCTATTCAACTCCTCTGTCCCCAGAGCTGCTTGACTGCTTCATAACCGCTGAAAAACCGTTCCCTCAACTCGCGCGAAGTCAGATAAGCGATCACTCGCGTCCCTTCGAGAAGGGCCGGTCCGAAAGTCGCTCGCTCAACGGCTTCGGGTTTCAGGGGAAAGGCGGTCAACGCCAGGTAAATCACCGAACAGATGAGCCAGCCCCTTAAGAGTCCGAATGCTGCGCCGAGCCCATGATCTATCCACCCGAGTCGCGCCCGCTTGAGCCCTCCGCGCAACCACCGCGAAGCAAGGCTCCCCGCCACAAGCACAAGCAAGAACACCGCTACAAAGCCGAGCAGATCCGCGAGCCGCGCAGCCACAAAGATGCGCAGAAGGCTGGCAGCGTACGTGTAGGTGTGCGCTGCCACGACCAGCCCGGCTACGGTGAACGCAACCGATACTATTACTCGGATGATTCCTTTTGTTGCGCCTGAGGCGACTGATGCCACTACGACTAGCAGGACGAAGTAGTCGAGAACTGTCATAGGACTTTAGGATGCAGGAAACAGGACTCACGATTCAGGAGCTGCAAGCCTGAATCCTGATTCCTGACTCCTGATACCCGAATCCTTGATCGTTCTGCCTGTCAACAGTCTGTATGCCTCAAGGTACTTCTCACTTGTCCGCGCTATCACCGTCTCGGGCAGGTTCGGTCCGGGAGGCTGCTTGTCCCACGTGACCGTTTCGAGGTAATCGCGCAGGTATTGCTTATCGAATGACTGCTGCCCTCGACCCGGCTGGTAAGACTCTCTCGGCCAGAACCTGGATGAGTCCGGCGTCAGCGCTTCGTCAACAAGAATCACTTTTCCATCTTTCAGTCCGAATTCGAACTTCGTGTCGGCGATGATTATGCCTCGAGAATCCGCGAACTCCGAGGCCCGCGAATAGAGCGTAAGGGTCAACTCCTTAAGCTCACGCGTGGCATCCTCGCCTATGCGCTCCGCCATCTCGCGCTCGCTGATATTGATGTCGTGCCCGGTCTCGGCCTTCGTCGCCGGCGTGAAGATCGGCTCGGAAAGCTTGTCAGACTCTCTCAGCCCGGCCGGCAGCCTTACGCCACACACTTCGCCGGTCTGCTGATATTCTTTCCAGCCCGAGCCAACGAGGTAACCCCGGGCGACGCACTCGATCGGAAAGACATCGGCGCGCACCACAAGCATCGAGCGCCCTTCGAGTTGATCGCGATGCAACGGCAAAGGCGCCGGATAGGTATCGACGTCAGTCGATATCAAGTGGTTCGGAACGACGTCTTTCAGGAAGTCAAACCAGAACAACGACAGCGCAGTGAGGACTGCGCCTTTGTATGGAATCGGGTTCGGCAGCACAACGTCGAAAGCAGAGATGCGGTCGGTAACTACAATCAATAGCTTGTCTTCGATCGCGTAGACGTCTCTAACTTTGCCGCGCCTGAAAAACTCGACACCAGGGATATCAGTTTGAGTGACTACGTTAATAGTCGCGCCTCTTCTATTTGATTAAGCTGTCAACTCGCGTGGAACTGATACTGACGACCAAGGGTTTTGTGATGGCACTCCGCATTATCAGCGTGAGCCTAACCGATGTCAAGCACTAACAGCACGAAGGATCAACTTTGTTTTAATTTTTTTTCGCGACTGCTTTTTCGTCCTGATTGCTCGTGCTCCGAGCTTGCTTGTATACTTTTTCGTCGTGTGTTTCACCGGGTTCGCGCCTGTCATGGTGACGGCGGCTGTGGGCTCACCGACAAGGTCAGATCATGGATTTCAAGCTTGTATGCGACTACGTTCCGCAAGGCGATCAGCCCCAGGCGATCGAGCAGCTAGTGCGCGGGTTCGATGAAGGTCTCCAGCATCAGGTGCTGCTGGGCGTGACGGGAAGCGGCAAGACCTTCACAATGGCCGCCGTGATCGAGCGCATCAACCGGCCAGTGCTTGTGATGGCGCACAATAAGACGCTGGCGGCTCAGCTCTATCAGGAGTTCAGGTCTTTCTTCCCGCACAATGCCACCGAGTACTTCGTCAGCTACTACGACTACTATCAACCCGAGGCTTACATACCGTCGACCGACACCTATATCGAGAAAGAATCCACAGTCAACGAAGACATAGACCGGCTGCGGCTGTCAGCTACGCGGACTCTGTTCGAGCGGCGGGACTGCATAATCGTCGCAAGCGTCTCGTGCATCTACGGGCTGGGCGATCCTGACGCTTACTACGGCATGATCGCGTTCGTCGAGCGCGGCCAGCAGTTGTCGCGCACGGCGCTGCTGAAGAAGCTGGTCGAGATTCAATATCAGCGCAACGACGCATCGTTCGAGCGCGGAATGTTTCGAGTCCGCGGCGATGTGGTCGAGATCTATCCGGTGTATCAGGAAAACGCCTTCCGCATCGAGTTCTGGGGCGATGAGATCGAATCCATCTCGACGATCGATCCGCTGCTGGGCGAGGTGATCGAAACCCACGAGCGGCTGCCGATCTATCCGAAGTCTCACTTTGTCATGCCTCAAGACAGGCTGAAGCGCGCAATCAAAACGATCAAGGAAGAGCTTGACTGGTGGGAGCCGCAACTTATCGAACAGGGGAAGCTGCTTGAAGCCCAGCGGCTGCACCAGCGCACTCTTTATGACATCGAGATGATGAAGGAGCTTGGCTATTGTCACGGCATCGAGAACTACTCGCGTCATCTGACGGGGCGTTTGCCCGGCGAGCCGCCGCCGACCTTGCTCGATTACCTTCCGCGCGACGCGATGGTGATGGTCGACGAGAGCCACCAAACGATTCCGCAAGTTCGAGGCATGTACCACGGCGATCAGTCGCGCAAGAAGACGCTGGTCGAGTACGGGTTCCGCTTGCCTTCGGCGATGGACAATCGCCCGCTCAACTTCGAGGAGTGGGAGCGGCGCATGGGCCAGTTGGTGTTCGTGTCCGCCACTCCCGGTCCTTACGAGCTGTCGAAGACCTCCGGCGAGTTTGTCGAGCAGGTTATCCGCCCGACCGGTTTGATCGATCCCGTTGTCGACGTGCGGCCGGTGAAGGGGCAGATCGATGATTTGTTGAACGAAGTTCGTATGCGCGCCGCTCGAAACGAACGCGTGCTGGTCACGACTCTCACGAAGAAGATGGCTGAGAACCTGACCGAGTATTACGCCGAACTCGGTGTGCGGGTGCGCTATCTGCACTCTGAGATTCAGACGCTTGATCGGATCAAGATTCTGCGCGACCTGCGCGCGGGTGAATTCGATGTGCTCGTGGGAATAAACCTGTTGCGCGAAGGTTTGGACCTTCCCGAAGTGTCGCTCGTAGCGATACTCGACGCGGACAAAGAAGGC
>JBGQGO010000243.1:0-8009 GCA_041497455.1 Blastocatellia bacterium
CGTGCAGTTCGGACGCGTGGCGTCGACGTGAGTCGAGTGCCTGAACGTCACAATACCCGGACTCTCATCGGACTTTGGAAAAACCAGATCCGCCGGCGCGTTGAACTGCTCGAGCCCGCGGCTGATGTCGACGTCGCTCGCATCGGCAGCCGTGGCGTTAACCTGCTTCGGCCGAAGCTTGATTCCACTGAACGCCAGAGCCACTACGCAGAACATCAGCACCCCCGCCAGCGCGAGCGTCAGCATTGTTGTGCTCATCAAGGGTTGACGCAGTGCCGCCGGCGCAGGTAACTCGGCGGCTTTCCCGTTTCCGCCGCGCCGGGCTTCGTGCGGAAATACGGTCAGATATCTCACCGCCAGGCCAAATAAAACGAATCCAACTCCGACGATCATCGCCGTGACCGACAGCTCGGTCCAACTCGGAAAGTATCGAGTACCCGAAGCCGCCTCGAGTCCGGTGATGCTCACGTTTAAGCGGTTCATTATGAATCCCAGCACGACCATCAGAGCCGACACGAACAGCCCAAGCTCGTTGGTTCGAATGCGCGGAATCGCCAGCAGAATTATCGGTGCGATGACTCCGAGCAGAATCTCCGCGAGAAACATTCGGCCCTCGTACGTCGGCTCGAACGCAAGGTGGAACACGCCGCGCCCGCCGAGGTCTTGAAGCCTCAGCACGAGGTAAACACCAAGCGTCACGACGATGACCTTGCCGAGCTGCGAGAGGAGGTTGATCTCGAGGCTCTTCCTGAAAACCCTCAGGCTCAGGAACGATTCGAAGATAGTCATCGCGCAGCCGAGCGCGATCGCGGATATGAAGAAGAACACCGGCAGCAGCGACGAGTACCAGAGCGGATGCAGCTTGTGAGGCACGATCAGAAAGAGCGATCCTAACGACGACTGGTGCAGCGTGGACAGCATCACGCCAATAATAACGAGCGGTATCGTGATGGCCTTCGCAATCTTGAGCGGCTTTTCCCAGTGCAGCCGCTCGAACAACATAGGGCTGAACTCCAGAGCTAGCACCGCTGTGTAGAGCGTGACGCACCACGCTACTTCAAACATCACCGAATGCGGGTTCCACATGATCAGCGGATGCCAGATTCGATACGGCAAGCCGAGATCGAACAGCAGCGCGACGACCACCAGCGTGTACCCAAGGAACGCCGTCAGCAGCGTCGGCCGGATGATCGGCTTGAAGCGCTCGATGTTGAAGATGTACACGACCGCGCTGATGGTGAAGCCGCCCGCGGCGAGCGCGACCCCGCACAGCACGTCAAACCCGATCCACAAGCCCCACGGAAACTGATCGCTCAAGGCGGTGCTCGCGCCGAGCCCTTGAGTGAATCGTATCAGCGTCGTATAAAGACCCGCCGCGAGAACGACGAGCAGCACCGCCCGCCAGAATGTCAGCTTTGGCAAACTGATCTTTGTCATAAACCCTCCCGCACAGGCTGAAGCCTATGCTTCTTCCTCGCGTTCATTGCGCTGCTTCTCTTCGCGCGCCGCGCGCTGAACTTCGGTGCGTCGATTCGTGATCCACCAGATTCCGCCCATCACCACGCTTCCCACCGTCACCAGATTCGGAATCTTCTGAAGCACGTTCCAGGTCAACAGCGGCAGCGGCTCTTTGCTCAGGCTAGTTCGGTAGCCCAGGCTCTCGAATTCCACATCTGAGAGCAATAATACCGAAGTGCCGCCGACCTCTTCGACTCCGTATACGTGATTCACATACTTACCCGGGTTCGCGCGAATGCGAGCCTGCGCTTCTTCGATCAACTCTTCGCGGCCGCCAAACTTCGTAGCTCCCGTAGGACACACCGCGGCGCAGGCCGTCGGCAGACCAGCGGCCACGCGGTCGTTGCAGAGCGTGCATTTTCTCACCCGTGGCAGCGCCGAATCCCACTCGTATGTCGGAACGCCAAACGGGCAAGCTTGCATGCAGTACCGGCAGCCCATGCATTTGTCTTCGTTGTAGACCACCGGCCCGGCTGAGGTCTTGACCAGCGCGCCGACCGGGCACACTGACGCGCAAGTGGGCGTGTCGCAGTGCATGCACATCTGCCGGATGAACCGGTTATTGCGGCTGCTGACCACCGTGTAGGTCTTGGCTGATAGCTTGTCGGTCAGGTAATTGGCGGTCGTGGGTGGCAGGTTGTTCTTCTCTTTGCAGGCTTGATAGCAGGCTCCGCATCCGATGCACAGTGTGCTGTCAAACAAGATCCCTTTTTTCATTTCGTTCCCCCATCACTTCAAACCTCTCCTTGTGCTAACAAGCGGCGCAAACGGCATTCCCTTGTGAGGTGAGCCGCTCGTATCGCTGCGAGACGCCAAAGTAGCTACATTTCAGGGGATGAGAGGTTGTCAAAACGAACATCAGTCGCCGCTTGAGAACCCGACCCCGAATCCGCCTGAGAAAAACCGCACAGTTGCGAATTTCTACAGTGCTCCAAATCACCCATTGTGACCGCTGTCACGGCGTGACTTGAGCCTCGACGTTCGGGGTCGAGCTCCCAACACGCGCTACATCTCAGCATCATCCGCACGAAGGAACTGCTCGGCGAAGAGGTTCCACGTCTCGTCGTCCATCAGTTCAAGCACGCCGCCGGTCGGTTGGCCGCCGTCTTGAAGCACCTGACCCAGCGCCATGTTTTCGAGCGGCCGGGCGGCAAAGAACTCCTGAAACCTTTCGACCTCACTCTTGAGCCACGACTTCGCTTCTTCGGCTACGCGCAACCGCTTCAGATTCGCCGCGAGGTTCTTCGGGCTGAGAGAGCAGATCCAACCCATCGCATATGGGTCGGCGTTAATCGCTTCAGGATGCCGGGCGAGTGCTTCGTCTACGGCTTTGACGACGCCGTCGATCGGGGCGTTGAACACTGCGGTTCGATCGCCTTGACGGATCGCGAACAGCTTATCGCCGCGACGAACTTCGTCGCCGACCGCGGGCAATTCGACGCCGTCGATGCGTCCCATCACTTTCTGAGCGAACCCATCGACTCCCACGTGCGCGGTACCCGAATGCGTCAAGTGCAGCCAGGTGTGACCCGGATCGAGAAACACTCCCGCCGGAGCTGAGACATCTTCAAAAGCGTAAGCGGGGACCAACCGGTCCGGCGCTTGCGCACCTTCTTTCTTCGCTTTGGCCCACTGAACAACCGAGTCGGCCATCACGCAAACAACAATCGTCAGGATTACAAACAGCGCGACCATAAGTCACCTCCCTTGGTCCGGACCCATCACTTCCGCGCTAGTCGCCGCGGATCGATCGCTGACGGGAGCAGACAAGAATGAATCGATCATCTGCCGCATTTGATCGGCAGTTAATAAGCTCGTGAAATCTTGAATGCGCGACCCGCCATCCTGCATAGTCGCGCCGACGGTTGGCAGCGACGAGACCAACATGCTGCTCATCGCCCGATAAAGCTTTTCGATATCCCGTTCGTACCATTCTTCAACCTTGCCGCCGTAATAAAGCCGCTTAAGGCACTCGTCCAGATGAGCCGGCTGAATGACGAGAACCCATCCTTCGCCGTAAGGATCGCGGTTGATCAGCGACGGATGCTGCGAGAGCCTCGGATTGACCTGAAGAACGAGACCGGAGACCGGGGCGGCTATCGAGGTCTCTCCGGCGTGATGAGCGACACGCCAGCAAGCGACGCTCTGGCTAACCGGAGTTCCCGGCGTTGGAAGCTCGATCGCGTAGACGCGTCCCATCAGCCGCTGACCGAAATCATCGAGCCCGATTCGAACGCTGCCCTCGTCTTCGATTCGAGCCCACAGGTGGTGAGGATGATAGAAGAGCATCGGCATCAATTCGTATCCCTGGACACTGATTCGGCCCAACGAATCGCCTTTGGCCGTTTGCTCGAGGCCCCTGTGTGCGTGTGCGCCGTCGCGAATCGCGGCCTCAAACGGGCACTGATCGCACTCGTACTGACGGTCGCACAGCTTGTAGTCGACGACTCCGGCAAGCATCCACAGGCACTTCATTGGACCAGTGTCCTGCGCGCCGTCGAAGTCGTGAGCTTGTGTCCGTGCGTTTCTCATTGCCGCCTCCAAACAACCTTCGCTTCTGCCTTGGGCAACGACTGTTCCAACGTCGCAAGGGAAAGTGCTTAGCGGGCACAAACCCTGAACCTAAGAGAGTTGTCGGGAGGCGCGTGCTTGACGATGGCGAGAATCTCATCGATGGATCAGTTGAGATTCTCAACAGAGATTGTGGTCGGCTGGAAAGAAGTGAGTGTTAGTCGTTGCCTTGTTAGAGATGCGAGCCGTTGAAAGTTTCAACAGTGGTTGTTGAGAAACCCAACACCTAAAGTTGACAGTTGGACTGCGCCACTTTTCTTGGACTGCGGACGACGCTGTCACGAGGGAATGTAGCGGGGGCGGCACCTATTTGGACTGCGCCGCCTATTCCGCGTTCAACGACTGTCGCATGGGTGGCGGCGCTTTTGCATATTTAGAGTGAGCAACCGCAGAACCAGGTCTCTTGGTAGTGTCTTCTACACGCAAACAAAAGCGCCGCCACGCATGCGATAGTCGTTCAATGCGGAACAGGCGGCGCAGTCCAAATAGGCCGCCCCAGTGAATTGCATCTTCTGAGCGTGCTATAACGTTATGACCAATTAGTGGTTGAGGCGGTAGCTTTGCGGAACGCACCATCGGTGCGTATCTTAGTCCGCAATCCCGGAAGAGGTGTTCAATGGAGACTCTGCTTCAAGACCTGCGCTATGGCGCCCGAATGCTGCTCAAGCAACCCGGCTTTACCGTTGTGGCTGTCATTGCTCTCGCGTTGGGTATCGGAGCTAACACGGCGATCTTCAGCGTCGTAAACGCGATCCTTCTACGCCCGCTGAACTACAAGGATTCCGGCCGGTTGGTGCAGATCAATCACAACTACCCTAAGCTCGATCTGAAAGCCTCGGTGTCGGCCATCGGCTACACCCATTACCGCGACCACTGCGATGCGTTCGAGGCCATCGGAGCAGCCACGTCCTGGCCGGTGAATCTGACCGAGACCGGCGACCCCGAGCGATTGATGGGGATGGCGATCACGCACACCTTTCTCCCGATGCTCGGGATTGAACCGGCTCGAGGCCGCGTGTTCACCCCCGAAGAAGATCAGCCCGGCCACAATCGCGTCGTTGTGTTGAGCGATGGTCTGTGGCGCCGGCGCTTTGCGGGCGACCCGAACCTGGTTGGCAACACGATCAGACTCAACGGCGAGCACTACACGGTCATCGGCGTTATGCCGCCAAGCTTCCAGTTCGGACGTGAATTCGCCCAGCAGATCGATTTGTTTTCGCCGATAGCATTCACGCCGGAGCAGTTGGAAACGAATCGCTGGCGCAGTGAGTTTCTGTTTGTAGTCGCCAAACTCAAACCGAGTGTCACGCTCCTGCAGGCGCAGGCGGAAATGGACACAATCGCCGCCAACATACGGCAGGAATATTTCGGCGGCGGCGACGCGAACGATGCGAACAGTTGGGGATTGCTGCTGCGCTCGCTGCGCGAGATTATCGTCGGGGAGATCCGTCCCGCATTACTGGTGTTGCTGGCGGCAGTCGCATTTGTGCTGTTAATCGCCTGCGCGAACGTCGCTAATCTTCTGCTTGCGCGCGCGGCGTTGCGGCACAAAGAGATCGCTATTCGTTCGGCGCTCGGCGCGGGACGCGGGCGCGTCATTCGGCAGTTGCTTACCGAGAGCGTGTTGCTGGCGACGATCGGCGGCGCGCTCGGGTTGGCGCTCGCTCATTGGGGCATACGGGCGCTGCTGTCGCTCAACGAAGACAAGATTCCCCGCGCCGGAGAGATCGGCATCGACGCGCGTGTATTGTTCTTCACAGCCGGGGTGGCATTGTTAACCGGCGTGCTCTTCGGACTGTTCCCTGCGTTGCAAGCCTCGAAGAGCGATTTGCACGCGGTGCTAAAAGAAGGCGGCCGCAGCGGCTCAGCCCGGCGCAGTGTGCGCGGCTTCTTCGTTGTAGCCGAAGTTGCGTTGGCCCTCGTGCTGCTGGTCGGCGCCGGATTGCTGTTGAAGAGCTTCCAGAAGCTGCAGGAGGTCGATCCCGGCTTCAGACCGGAGCATCTTCTCACTATGCAGATTTCGCTGCCGGACACCAAGTACAGAGAACCGCAACAGATTGACGGCTTCTTCCAACAGGTATTGGACAAGATCAAAGCGTTGCCCGGGGTCCAATCGGCGGGCGTCTCGACCAGCGTCCCGATGAGCGGTGTGAACTCGAGCGGAAGCTTTGGCATCGAAGGCCGAACCACCGCGCCCGGCGAAATGGCGCCGTGGGGCAATCGATGGTTCGCGGGCGCGAGCTATTTCCAAACGCTGGGAATCCCGCTCATCAAAGGCCGCTACTTCGACGACCGCGATGTGCGCGATGCGCCGCAAGTAGCCATCATCGACGAAACCATGGAGCGGAAGTTTTGGCCGGATGAAAACCCGATCGGCAAACGCATAGGCTTCCAGCGCGATCCCCAAGGCAATCCCATCTGGCGCGAGGTCGTCGGCGTAGTCGGTCACGTCAAGCACAAAGGGCTCGAAGGCGAATCGCCCGTTCAGTACTATATTCCGCATCGCCAAGTGCCGTCGGGCAGCGTCTTCCTTGTGGCGCGCACTGCCGTGGACCCGGCGAGCCTGGCCGGAGCCGTGCGCGGCTCGATTCAGGAAGTCGATCGAGAACTGCCCGTGTTCAGAGTCACAACGATGGAGCGGATGGTGGCCGATTCGATGACACAGCGGCGCTTCGCGATGACTCTGCTCGGTGTCTTTGCTTTTGTCGCGCTGATCCTGGCATCGGTCGGCTTGTATGGCGTGATGTCATACTCTGTCACGCATCGCACCAACGAGATCGGGATTCGGATGGCGCTCGGCGCGAGGGTGACGGATGTGCTCGCGATGGTGGTCGGGCAGGGGATGAAGCTGTCACTGGCCGGCGTGGGTATCGGGCTGGCCGGCGCCTTCGCGCTGACGCGGGTGATGCGAACCCTGCTGTTCGGCGTCAGTGCGACTGATCCATTGACCTATGCAGTGGTGGCCGTGGTGCTTGCGGCCGTGTCGTTGCTGGCTTGCTATGTCCCGGCACGAAGGGCGGCTAAAGTTGACCCGATGGAAGCTCTGAGGTATGAGTAGCGAGCGCGTGTTTGCGCCCTTTGCGTCTTGGCGGCTTTGCGTGATGCGTGGCGGGACGTCCGACCTTGCGGCGATGGCGCGGGCCGCGCACTTTGTGAGTTGACAACGTTGAGACATAAGCCGCCAACAAACCGGCGATCATCAATACCAACCTTTATTCGACTCACGGGCTCGGTCCGGTCGCACAGTACGTCGCACAGTACATGGATGTCAACGAGGCGGCCGGTTCGACTATCTTGTTTCGCTGTCTGTCAGCCTCGCCGAGTACCGGGATAAGCACATCCCCGCCGGCAGCCCGAAACGAGATGTCAGTTGCGCGGGGCAGCGCGCCGGTGAAGTTCCCGGATTTCACGAGGGAGATGGAAGGAGTCGCGGTAAGCCCGGGATGCCGGTTCGGTCATCCGGCTTTTTCAACTCAATGGAGCCGGCGAAGGGATTCGAACCCCCGACCCTCTGATTACAAATCAGATGCTCTACCAACTGAGCTACGCCGGCTTATGATCGCTGATTGTCAATCGTCGAAAGAATAAGGAATGACCAACGCGATTGCAAGACGACCCCGTTCAGGGTCTGAGTTCAGGGTTCAGAGTTCAGCCTTTAGGCTGCTGCGACCGGCCGCGACACGAGGCAAGCTAAAGCTTGAACTCTGAACTCTGAACCCTGAACCCTGAACCCTGACTCTGAACGGCGCGAGTTTGGCGCTTAGACGGCGCTTTGTTATGATTCGCGCCATATGCGAGGACTCGCGTTCGCGTTGGTGAGGCGGCTGCTGATAATACTTCCCGTGCTCTGGGCCGTCGTCACGCTTGTATTCCTTCTTATTCACATCGTACCAGGCGATCCCGCCCGGCAGCTCGTCGGC
>JBGQGO010000244.1:0-7972 GCA_041497455.1 Blastocatellia bacterium
CACGAGCAGCCTGACCCTAACCGATCACGACATCCTGCTTTGCATCGTCGAACGTGATCCGTTTGCCGGTCTGCAACGCGGCGATCGTCATGCACAGCGCCACCGAATGATTGTATGCCGCGCGAATGTCGGCGTTAGGAGTCTTGCGTGAACGCACGCACTCCATCCAGTTGCGCATGTGCGCGAGCGTTGAGCTATCGACTCCGGTGCTCGCCGACGTTTCAGCCTTCACCGTCTCCTCTTCAATCAGCGACATGCGCGGCAACAAGAACGGCTCCTTACCCATCGCCTTTGCGTAACTCTCCTGCAGTCCGCCCTCGGGACCGACCTTGTTGGTGTCGAGATTCAAGCTGCCGCCGTTCGAGTAGTAGATCTCCTTCACGTCGCCCGCGCTGTTGGTCTGACGCGACGAGTAGATCACCTGAAAGCCTTTGCCTCCCTTCGCCGCGTCGCCGTAGTCGAAGACCGCCGTCATCGTGTCGAAATTCTTGCGGCCGTCGCGCCACAGATAGATGCCGCCGTTGGCGACTACGCTCGCCGGATGATTGTAGCCGGTGAACCAGTGAACGGTGTCGATCTGATGAACCATCCACTGATCGGGTATTCCCGATGAATACGGCCAGAAGAGACGGAACTCGAGATACTTTCTAGCGTCGAACATATCGGCGGGACGGTTGATCAGGTAGCGCTTCCAATCAGTGTCTTGCTCGCGCAACGTGGGGACGACCTTTGGACGGCGCCAGCGGCCCGGCTGATTCACGTTCCAAGTCATCTCGGCCATCACGATGTCGCCGAATTTGCCCGACTTGAGATAGTCGTATGCGCGCATGTAGCTCGGCGTCGATCGCCTTTGAGTGCCGACCTGAACGATTTGCTTCGACGCGCTGACGAGCTTCAGCGCCGCGCGCGCATCGCTCATGATGTTTGCGAAGGGCTTTTCGACATAAACGTCTTTGCCTGCTCGCACGGCTTCCGTGCAGTGATAGGCGTGCTGGAAGTCCGCGGTCGCGATGATGACCGCATCGACGTTCTTCATCGAATAAAGCTCGTCGGTGTTGCGAGCCTTGGCCAACTGCTCACCGGCAATTGGGACCTTGAGTCTATCGGCTTGCTGAGCGACGAAATCGGCTCCTTCGTCGCGACGCTTGTTCCAGATGTCGCAGACCGCAACGGGCTCGAAATTCAACTCGCCTGCGAGTCTGAGAAAACTTGGAATCAACGCATCGCGAGCCCGGTCGCCCGGTCCGACGAACGCGACCCTGACGCGATCGTTGGCGCCGATAATCTTGGCGTGGCTCGACGCGCGCGAACTGATTGCGATCCCGGCGGCGCCCGCAACCGAGGTCTTGATGAATTCTCTCCGTGAGTCTCTACTTGTAGACATGGTTTCTCCTCCTTAGTAGTCCGTAGTCAGTAGTCCGTAGCCGGTTGTTTCCCAGCTACTGACTACGGACCACTGACTACTGACTTCTTACTCAGACCTTCATTCCGAGCTTCTCTTCAAGGTACTTCTTGCTGATGATGGCCGACTCCTTCGGGGTCCTCGCTTTGTCGGGCACGCTGTCCAACTCGACGACGGCCCAGCCGCGAAACTTGATCCTTTCGAGCGCCGAAAAGACTGCCGGCAAATCAACTCTGCCTCGCCCAAGCTCGACGAAGCGATACGGATTCGTGGATTCAGCGGTGGGCGCGATAGTTTCAACATCTTTTATGTGCAAGAAGAGGATCCGATCGCGATGCCGCCGGATCGCCTTCGCCGAATCGCCGCCACCCTGAGCGTAGTGAGCCACGTCAAGCAGCAGCTTCACGTATCGGGGATCAGAAGAATCCATCAAGGCATCGACTTCATGCGGAGCTTCGCCGAGGCTGCCCATATGATTGTGGTATGCCATCGGGATTCCCAGGTCGGCTGTGCGCTTGCCAATCTCAGTCAACAGTCGTCCAAGCGCCTTGAAGGCTTTGGCGTCGGGCTTTCCGGCTTTAGGTCGTGCCGAATCCGTCATCTGCAGGTAGAGTCCGCCTGCCTCCCGCACGAAGGTCGCGTGCTTCACCTGCGTGGCAATTTCTTCCGCTGCGACATAAGCGTCATTACGAGGTCCGCCGCCCGACAGCGCAACAAACTGCAGCTTGTGTTGCTTCAAGAGTTCGGCGAGAGCTTTTGGCTTGTCACCGAAATCCTTCAGTACGTTCGAGCGAATCTGAATGCCGCGAAACCCGACTTCACTGACGTCCTTGATTGCCTGCACGTCGTTTCCGCCCCAGGTGATCGCAGCATAGCCGAAGCGCATCCGCGATGGGGCAGGCTTCAAGGGCAGCCCGAGTGCACCGGCGAGCGGCTGCGGCACGACAGAAGCCGCGGCGAGGGAACCCAGTCCGATCACGAATCTGCGTCGCGAAAGTTGAGATGACATTTGCATTGCCCCTGTGAGAGTTCGTAGTACGGCCTTCGGGCGGAAGTTGGTAGGCTAGTCTCTCCGGTGACGCACTACGAACTTCCGCATAAATGCCGAACTACGAACTCTTCGTCGCATTCTACCTTCGCATCCAGCCGCCATCCATAGCCAAACGTGTCTAACCCAAGAAAGGACCATCAAGAAGCCGGCTCTTGTCTTCTTAGCGTCAAGATGAGGTTTCCTACAATGATTCCGCTGACGATTCCTAAGACCGCGCCGCCAAGCATGAATTCCAAAAGCCCAAGGCCGGTTTTCCTCGTGATCAGAGCGAGGCACCAACCGAAGAATGATCCTAAGATCAGCCCGATAAATCCAAAGCCCAGGAACGAGCCAGCCGACAGCGGTTTTGGCCTGAGCAGGTCCTCTTCGTCTACGGGCTGAAGCTTCGGCGCGAGAAGGTGGATGATTCCGAGGGCGACAAGATAGGCGGGTCCGACGGCGAAGAATATCAGCATATAGTTTTCGTCTGTGCGTTCGAGGAGCACACCGGTTGCGACTGCCATGATCGCCCCGCCGATGGCGCCTGCCATTCCGCCCACTCCTACGACTGATCCGACAGCGCGGCGCGGAAACATATCGCTCGATGTTGTGAAGATATTTGCGGACCACCCTTGATGAGCAGCGGCGGCAAGACCGAACAGCCCTACGGCGAGCCATAAGTTGTTCACGTAAGGCATGAGAATAATCGGCATCACAGCTAGCGCGCAAATTAGCATCGCCGTCTTTCGCGCCCGGTTGATCGACCAGCCGCGTTTGATGTAGCTGGACGACAGCCACCCTCCACCGACGCTGCCAACGTCGGCAATCAGATAAATCGTAATCAGTGGAAGTCCCACGGTAGACAGCTCGAGTCCGTGCTTCTCTCTCAGGAAGCTTGGTATCCAGTAGAGATAAAACCACCAGACCGGATCAGTCATGAACTTCCCGATTGCGAACGCGGTGGTTTGCCGGTGGGGAACCAGTTGGATCCAAGGTATTTTTGTTGCCGGCGGGTCTGGCGGATCGCTTTGTATGTAAGCCATTTCCGGCGCCGATAATCGCGGGTGCTTTTCAGGCTGTCGGTACACAGGCAGCCAGAACAAAAGCCATACAAAGCCTAAAGCGCCGGTCAGTATGAAGGCCCATTGCCATCCCCAATGGTTGAATATCCAGGGCACCGTCAGCGGGGCCACTATCGCTCCAACATTCGTGCCGGCATTGAATATTCCAGTGGCGAGGGCGCGCTCTTTCTTTGGGAACCATTCGGCAACAGTTTTGATGGCGGCAGGAAAATTCGCAGCTTCGCCTACACCAAGAGCAGCTCTGGCCGTTCCGAAGCCGAATGGTGTGCGGGCTAGCGAGGCTGCTATCCCCGCAAGGCTCCAAACTACGATTGCCAACGAGTACCCAATCTTTGTCCCAAACCGATCAATCAGGCGGCCCGAAAGAAGCAGCCCGAGAGCATAGGCCGCGTTAAAGGCTGCAACAATGTTGCCATAGTCAACCGGCGTCCAGCCTATAATGGTTCGCAAGTCCTTTTCGAGGATTCCTATGACCTGTCTGTCAACGTAGTTGATTGTCGATGCGAAGAACAGCAGCGCGCAGATCACCCAGCGGTAATGACCTACGCGCGGCGCGCCGGGCGCCCGCGGCGGTGCAACAGCCGATTCCACCGCATTGACTGATCGAGTGGATGCCATCGGTCGCCTCCCGTCTTTGGGTTGCGCGAGAGTATCATCGGGCCGACTCTCAATCAAGTTGCGCCCTCGTCATTCCGCGGAATCGCGGCGCGCTGCGGCCCTACACGTTGGTTGCCGGCGAGCCTAATGAGCTGCTGCACATTGACGGCGATCGAGCCAGGGTTTTGCCTGAAGCCGCGATACTCGCTGGCACGCGTTGACTGCCTCTTTGCTTGTAACGAGGCCGGGCGCTGACTAGAATGACTCGGAATCAAACTTGGATTCAGCAGCGCGGCGCTGGAACGAATCGCTGAGACCAAGTCAGCAGTGTGGCTACGGGCGGGCGCGATGTCGCCAAACATCCGCTCACTCGAGAGGGAAGAAGGAGGCTCATGTCTCGATCATCCGTCCTGACGAATGACCCAATGATTCGCTATTATCCGCTTAGGTCGCGCCTGGCGCGTGGCACATCGGCTGTCGCGCTGGCTTGTGTGATCCTATTTGGTTCGGCCACGCCTGGAGTTGTTGCTCACCCGGGCGGGGCTCAGACATTTCGCGGCACGATAGTGGGCACTGTGACCGACGTGAACGGCGGCGCAATACCGGATGCCGCTGTCAGAGCGAGGAACATTTCGACGGGGCTCGAGCGCGCCACGATAACCGACTCCGCCGGAAACTACGTGATACTGGAACTGCCAATCGGCACTTATGAAGTAAGCATCACCAAGGCTAATTTCGCAATGGCCAAGGTGACTTCGATACGAGTCGAGATTGCCGGCGAGCGGCGCGCTGACGTTACACTGGAAGTTTCCGGCGGCTCAGAAAGCGTCGAGATTCAGGCCAACGCCGTGCAGGTTGAGTCTACAACCAACACGCTTGGCGGAACGTTTTCCACGCGCGAAGTTGTGAATCTTCCAATCAACGGACGCGACTACACCAAGTTCCTGGTGCTGGTTCCGGGCGCAACCGGAGACCCGTCCGGCGCGACCGATTCCCCGGGCTCGTTTGGACTGTTCAGCGCCAACGGCAATCGCGGGCGCTCGAACAACTATCTGCTCGACGGCACGGATATGAATGACGGCTATCGGAATCTGCCGGCGATCAACGAAGCGGGCGTGTTCGGAACGCCCGCGACGATTCTTCCAGTCGAAGCGATCGCCGAGGCCGCCATTCTGTCGAACTTCGAGGCCGAGTACGGCCGCAACTCCGGCGCGATCGTCAACATCGTCACCAAATCCGGAACCAACAACTTTCACGGCTCGCTGTTCGAGTTCTTCCGCAACAACTGGCTTGATGCGCGAAACTTCTTCAACCCAAAGCCCGACCCTCAGACCGCGTTCCGCAACAACCAATTCGGAGTGGCGCTCGGCGGGCCCATAGTCAAAAACAAGACGTTTTGGTTCACGAGCTACGAAGGCCAACGCGAGCGCGTAGGGTTGAACTCGGTCGCGCGAGTGCCCGATCCGCGCGAGATCGCCGCGCTGGGCGGCGCAAAGAATCCCGTCATCGCGAAACTGCTCGCGCGAAATCCGTGGCCCGCGCCCAACAGGCCGGTCGCGCTGTTTGATCCAACGCAGAACCTGTTCGTGACTACGCTCGCAAGCAACGACGTCGACAGCTTCATCTACAAGACCGATCACTCGTTCAACGAGCGAAACCAGGTGACCGGCCGCTACTACTACGGCACCAGCGATCAGTCGTTCCCGCTCGCGATACTTGCCGGCAACGTGCTGCCGGGCTTCAACACGACCACGCCGACGAGCGTGCATCTACTGTCGCTCTCATACGTGAAAGTCATCTCGGGAAAAAAAGTCAACGAAGCGCGGTTCGGATACAACCGGTTTGACGAAGGATTCTTCCCCGAAGACAGCGGCTTCGATCCTCGCTCGATCGGATTGAACACCGGCATTCAAGGGCCGCAAGACTTTGGGCTTCCGTTCATCCGGATCAGAAACGATCCGAACCTGGGCTCGTCGATCGCGTCGCTCGGAGCAACGCTGTCGGTGCCGCGAGCGCGAGTCGATACGAACTGGCACTTCATCGACAACCTTTCGTGGAAGCTCGACCGGCATGCGATCAAGTTCGGATACGAGTTTCGACGCACGTTCGTCAACGCCTTCTTCGACGCGGGGTACCGCGGGCGTTTAGACTTCGCGTCGCTCGAAGACTTTCTTTCCGGCACGCTCAGCGGCGGGCGCGCGGCGAGCGGCGATTCCCGGCGCAACACTTTTCAGAACTCGCACGCGAGTTACTTTCAAGACAGCTTCCGCTTTAGCCGCAATGTGACCGTCAACCTCGGAGTGCGGTACGACTACTTCGGCCTGATCGGCGAGAAGAACGGGTTGTTGAGCAACTTCGATCCGGCGCGTGGCCTTGTGATTGTTGGCAAAGGCGGACTCGATCGTTTGTACGAACGAGACTTGAACAACTTTTCGCCGCGCATCGGGTTGGCGTGGGACGTGACCGGCAAAGGCAAGACCGTTGTGCGCGCCGGATGGGGCCTCTTCTACGATGCGTTCTCGCAGGATTTCTTCGTCGGCCAGTTGCCGTTCAATACCTTTAATCCGGGGCCCGCTTACAATCCGGTTGGGCCTTCACCCATTCTGTTTTCGTTCTCGACCGTCTCCCAGATAAAACCCGGCGTGCCGATCTTCACCGACTTCCTGGACTCGGATGTGTTCGCGGCCGATCGTCGGGTGCGCACGCCCTACGTTCAGAATTTCAACCTGAACGTGCAGCAGGAACTGTTCAAGAACGTCGTGTTTCAAATCGGCTACGTGGGCTCGCACGGCACGAAGCTCTTCCGCTATCGCGACATCAATCAACCGGTCAATCCTGCGGTTTCGAGCGCGCGGCCTTTCGATAACGGTCCGTTCGCGCCCTCGGGCGGGACGTTTTTCTACGTGAACAACCTCGAGACCACTGCGAACTCGAACTACAACGCGCTGCAGACCTCGCTGACGATGCGCGAGCGTCACGGCATAACGTCGATGATCAACTACACGTGGTCGCACTCGATCGACAACGCGTCCGATGGGCAAGACTACGTAGCAAACGCCACGCAACCCGACAACAGTCACCGGCCGGATCAAGAGCGCGCTAGTTCGAACTTCGACGTAAGGCATCGCTTCGTGGCGTCGTTCACCTACGACGTTCCGACTCTATCGAAACAGTTTCCGAAACTCGGCGACGGGTGGCAGTTCAACGGTATCCTCACGCTCAGGACGGGCAGCCCGTTCCACGTGAACTTGTTCGACGACTACAACGGCACGGGCGAATTCTTTCCCCGTCCGGACATCGTCGGCGATCCGTTTGCGGGCACGCATTCGCCGGACACCTTCTTGAACCTCTCAGCGTTCAAGGTGCCGTGTACGCTCGACCCGGCAGGCGACGGCAGCGCGGCCTCGTGCAGGCCGGGCACGCAGCACTTCGGCAGCCTGGGCCGCAACTCGCTGGTAGGTCCGGCCTACGCGAACCTCGATCTGTCGCTGTTCAAGACGACGCCGCTCGGCGAGCAAGTGAAGCTGCAGATCAGGGCCGAGGTGTTCAACGTTCTTAATCACCCAAACTTCTCCTCGCCCTTGCTGCCGGGATTTTCGGTCGATGCGAGCTTCAACGGAATCGATCCCAAGACGGGGAGGGGAATCGGGTTCTTACCTATCACCGTGACGCCAGATGTAGGGATAGGCAACCCGTTCCTGGGCGGCGGCGGATCGAGGAATATTCAGCTTGCGGTGAGACTGACGTTCTGAACTTCATTTGGACTGCGGACACCTCTTTGGACTGCGGCGGCAAGGTACTCCGCGACGCCGCTTTTGGGTTCGAATGGAATCGTCAGCAAAAGCGGCGTCGCGGAGTACC
>JBGQGO010000245.1:0-7948 GCA_041497455.1 Blastocatellia bacterium
GCCCGTACAATGGCAGTGTCGCGGCCGTGGTAGCGCGGAGTCTCGTCCTGCTTGTAAGAGCCGTCGTGCTCTTCGTCCACGATCACGATGCCGAGGCTCTCGAGCGGGGCGAACACCGCCGAACGCGTGCCGATGACGACTCGCGCGTCACCGTGCTTGATGCGCCGCCACTCATCGGTGCGCTCACCTTCGGAAAGACTCGAGTGAAGGATCGCGACCGACTCGCCGAACTGGGCTCGGAGACGGCGCGAGAAAACCGGAGTCAGCGAGATCTCCGGCACAAGCATCAGCGCGGTCAATCCTTGCTTGATGGCCTCACGCATCGCGCGGATGTAGATCTCGGTCTTGCCGCTGCTGGTTACGCCGTGCAAGAGGAATGTTGAGTACTGCCGCTCGGCGAGCCTGGCTTCTATTTGATCCAGAGCGAGCTGCTGCTCGCCGGTGAGCGTAACGAGAGCCGCGTCATCGGGAGCGATGTGAGCGAGCGGATCACGGCGAACCTGTCGTGCGAAGACTTCAACTACGCCGCGCTTCTCGAGCGTGCGGACGACGGATGACGACACATCGGCAGCTTCGAGCAAATCGCTGAACGGAATTCCTTCGCTTGAAGATGCGAGCGTCTCGATGACTCGACGCTGCTTCTCGTTGAGCTGCGGCTCGCCGCGCGTCGCCCCTCGCGCTTTTTTCTTTGGATGTTGCGAGTCTCGTGCCTGGCCGCTGTCAACTGACCACTGGCCACTGGCCGCTGGCCACTGACTCTTGAGCCTGACGACATTTTGAAGCTTTGGCTTCATTCGAGTCTCGCCGATGCGCTGCGAGACGGTGATCAAGCCGTCGCGGGTCAGTTGACGGACTAGAGCGCCAACTCGCGGGCGAGCCAGACTGCGTTCGAGCTGCCGCGCTTCGACGAAGTCCGCGCCGGCCAGCGCCTGCAACGCTTCAAGCTTCGACGGCGCGAGGCGGCCTTCGGTGAGCGCCTTGCGGCCTGCGTCTGTCAGCGAAAGCACCTGCTCGCTGATCGAAGTAGCGCCTGCAGGCAACGCGGCTCGCAAGCATTCACCCCAAGGCGCGAAGTAGTAATCAGAAACCCAGCGCGTCAGCTCGAGGATCTCGGGGGTGATGATGGGCGATTCATCGAGGAGTTCTTCGATGTCCTTGATGTCGGATTCATCGACTTCGCTTTGCAGGCTCTCGTGCAGATCGAC
The DNA here is from genome assembly GCA_041497455.1 of Blastocatellia bacterium. Taxonomy (GTDB): domain Bacteria; phylum Acidobacteriota; class Blastocatellia; order UBA7656; family UBA7656; genus Onstottus_A. The sequence continues at coordinate 1,206 of JBGQGO010000245.1, forward strand.
GATGAATGCAGTGAGGAATTTCTTTCCAAAGGGCACGAGCACGCGGCAGCCCGGTTGGGCGCGAGACGCCATATCGCCCGGGAGCCGATACGTGAATGTTTGCCTGATGTAGATTGGTACCGCGACTTCAGCGAACATCAGCCAGATTATTGCATGAGGGCGACGATATAGAACACGGATCGAAGTAGCATAGACTTTAGTCTGTGTCCGATGAAGATCTTTTCTATCGGGGTTGCAGACACAGACTAAAGTCTATGCTACTTCGATCAGTGTTCTATTTTCCCGCAGCCTCCCGTATAGTTGGACGCTGATGAAAAACGCACCTCTCACCGAAGCGGCTCGGAGAACTACGATCATCGAAGCGCCCCGCTTAGCTAAGCGCCTCGGTGTCGAACTAATTATCGCGGCCGAGACTTTTCAGCACACCGGCAGCTTCAAGTTTCGCGCCGCTTACAACCTAGCTTCAAAGGTTCCTGAGCGTAAGATCATCACCGCGTCGTCTGGAAACTTTGGGCAGGCGATGGCCTTTGCCTGCTCGCTGCTGGGCAAATCCAGCATCATTGTGATGCCCGACACTTCAGCTCGAGTGAAGATCGACGCCGTTCGCGAGTACGGCGGTCTTGTTGATTTGATCGACGTGAAGCTGAAGGGCCGCGCCGCGCGAGTGGCTGAGCTTGCGAGTGAGAACCCCGATGCCTACGTCGCGAGCGCTTATGACGATCTCCTGGTGATCGAGGGCAACGCGAGCCTCGGAGCCGAGCTTGCAGCGCTCGATCGCGAGTTTGATTTCGTTATCGCGCCGGTCGGAGGCGGAGGACTCACCTCGGGAATAATCAACGGGCTTCGCGCGGGCGGCAGCAGCGCGAGCGTTGTAGGAGCCGAGCCGCTGATGGCTAATGATGCGGCGCGGTCGCTTCGCGCGGGCCACATAGTCGCGAACGAGACCGAGCCTCAGACTATCGCCGATGGCGCTCGCACCGTGAGCGTGGGCGGGCATAATTGGGCTGTGCTGAAAGATGGGTTGTCCACGATTGTCGAGGTCCCCGAAGAGAACATCAAGGAAGGCGTGCGGCTGTTATTTGGGCTTGCGAATCTGAAAGCGGAGCCTACGGGCGCGCTCGCGATTGGCGCTTTGCTTACTGAACCTGACTCTTTCCGCGGCCGTCGAGTGTGCTGCGTGATAAGCGGCGGGAATGTTGACCCGGCGGTGTATCGGGAGATTCTGGCCGGTTGACCGCGGCTATCCGGGCGCAAGCCGCTCGCACTCTGCTCGTTCCCTCGCGCTTGTTCGATTCTCTCCCTTCGCTGACGTGATTTCAAATACTTGGCTCCTCGAACCGCGTTCCTGTATTTCTGTTTGCACAGCTTCATAGCAGCGTGATGCTGGCGGCTATCGCCTAACGCAGCGGCGGGTGTGAGCGCAACGGCGAAGAAGATACTCAGCACCGCTCACAAGTAATTTGTTTCATCGTTGGTTTCCTTTTCTGAAAACAATAAGCCCGGCGGCCGGCAAAAGCCAGTCGTCGAGCTTCAAGAGATTCGATAGGAATCATGCACGCAGAATGCGTGCGCTCCCAAGAATACTACTTTTTCGGAGCCGCTTTGACGCAGTCTGCTTTAGCCTTCTTGGCTGCAGCCCAGGCATCAGCCTTGGCCTTGCTTGCGGCCTTCATCGCCTCGGTGCGCTCCTTGCCCTTCTTGGCCTTGGCATCCTTGACCGCCGTGGCGTTGTCGTCATTCGCTGTCTTGACCGCAGCCGCGTAGTCGTCGTTGCACTTTTTCAGCGCTTCGGCGCGTGGCGACATCTTCATTGCGGCGGCTTTCTTGCCGCTGTTCTTGTTCTGGGAAGCCAGGGAGGCAGGCGCCGCGAGGCTCAAAGCAAGAGTCAGGCACAGAGCTGCACTTGTTAGTATGCGTTTCATCCGATTTCCTCCTGATTGATTAAGGTTTCGTGCTTCGGTTTCAATTGTGGACTAGCAACGCGCGCGCCACGATCTGCTGGGCAAGACTGGCCTGACCGCGGCTTCGAAACCCTTCAAAAATTGGGATGTCGCTTGGAGAGGTACAAAAGGAAACGGGGCTGACCTGTGGCAAGATGGTCAGCCCCGTCAATTCAGCCACATGGATCCATGATGCTTGGCCTTTTCAAGCCAGGACACTTTTAGATCAAACAACCGCTAGAAGAACGGCGTCAGAAGATTCTGCGCTTCTCAGTCCGGTTCTTGTAAAGCCAGATGCCAGTGGCAGCCCCGGCGCCGACAGCAGCACCGATCAGAGCGCCCTTCTTGCCTTTGACAGCGGCCCCGGTTCCAGCGCCGGCTCCAGCGCCGATGCCTATGACCGTAGCAGCGCCGCCAGGCCCGGGCATCCAACTGTGTTTGTATTGATAGTTCACGATACCCGGCCCGTCAAACAGGGTGATCTTGCCTTGACCGACCCTGTAGCCGTTCTTATCGCGTTTGATGAAGCCTCCATACTCGTCTTTGTTCTGCGCAAGCGCTGCTGCAGGCAACGCAAGCGCGAACAGGGCGAGTAAGAGCAGGAGACTAGCTAGCTTCTTTCGCATGTTATTCCTCCGGAGTTTTGTTGAACGGTTCGTGCGAAACTGCGTAGGCGGGATGAATGGGAACGGCAGCGGCGTTGCCCGCGCTCCGGGGATTCGTGAGGGGAGAGACTCCTCCGGTGAAAGGACTGGTCTAAGACCTCAGCTTTGCGGTCCGCGCCCACTCTCGGACCTTGCGCAGCCACGCGGTGCTCTTCAGCTTCCGGCTATCCTCGAGGAATGAAGTCAGGATCTCTCCGGTGACCGCTTGAAACGCAAGACTATTCGCCGCTTCAACGTAGCCGCCGGATTCTAATCGGAAGATCGTGACCCTGTTCCCATCGAAGCGCCACACTTCCGGTATGCCTACCGCCGCGAAAATGGGAAAGCGGTTGAGCGATCCGCTCGTGATATCAACTTCGATTGAAAGATCAGGCGGCGGATCAACGGCGAGGTCAATCTTTTCTCTGTTTCGGATTGCGTCAGCATGCTCGATGTAGAAGCAGGAGTCCGGTTCAAATCCCTTTTGAAGATCTTCTCGCTTGAACGTGGTCGAGCCTAGTTGCTCGATGTCGAGAGCCCATTCCTCTGCAAGCACTTCAACCAGCGTTGCGAGTCGTCGATTGGGCCTTTCGTGACGGGAAGAAACAACCATGATCTGGAGTACCCCCTCATTGTAAGTGAAGCGCGTGCCGCACCTCTCACCATGTTCGGTGATAAGGCGTTCGTAGGTTTCCCAGGTCACTCTGTCAAGAATCACTAGTTGTTCGGGCGAGCTTATTGCGCTGGCCATGTTCAACTCCTCAAAACTCCAAAGCTTCTTAGGCTGTGCTTTGCGGCCTGCTCATTATACTACTTGCTTCGCCACAGCGCCTTGAGATAATCGCGGTTCATCCGTGAGATGAACTCGAGGCTGATCTCCTTCGGGCAGACCGCTTCACACGAACCCATCACGGTGCAATTCCCGAAGCCCTCTTCGTCCATCGCTCTGACCATGTTCGACACCCGGCGGTCCTTCTCGGGTTTGCCCTGCGGAAGTATGTTCAAGTGAGAGACCTTGGCCGCTACGAACAGCATCGCCGATGCGTTCTTGCAAGCAGCCACACACGCGCCGCAGCCGATGCACGCAGCCGCGTCCATCGACAGGTCGGCGTCCGGCTTCGGGATCGGGATCGCGTTTCCGTCAGGAGTTCCACCCGTCCTCGCCGAGATGTATCCTCCTGCTTGAACGACTCGATCGAAGGCGCTGCGATCGACCACCAGGTCTTTGATTACAGGAAACGGACGAGCGCGCCAGGGCTCGATCGTTATCGCCTGACCGTCTCTGAAGTGGCGCATGTGCAACTGGCAAGTCGTGGTCGCTTGAAGCGGCCCGTGCGCGACTCCGTTGATGACCATGCCGCACGTCCCGCAGATTCCCTCCCGGCAATCGTGATCGAAGGCGATCGGCTCTTCGCCGCGCTTGATCAAGCCTTCATTCACGATGTCGAGCATCTCCAGAAAAGACATGTCGGGTGATATGTCATCTGCCTTGTACTCGACAAACTTTCCTTGCGACGTCGAGTTCTTTTGTCTCCACACACGCAACGTCAGATTCATTTCTACTTGTAGCTCCTCTGCGCCAGATGAACTTCTTCGTAGACCAACGGTTCCTTGTGCAAGATCGGCCGGGCATCCAGGCCCTGGTACTCCCACGCCGCGACGTATGAGAAGTTCTCGTCGTCGCGCATCGCTTCGCCGTCCGGTGTCTGATGCTCTTCGCGGAAATGAGCGCCGCACGATTCGTCGCGAGTCAACGCGTCCAACACGAGCAACTCAGCGAACTCCATGAAGTCGGCGACGCGGCCCGCGTACTCGAGCGACTGGTTCAACTCGTTTCCGTCGCCAAGCACGTTAACGCCTTCCCAGAACTCCTGCCTCAGCGCAGGAATCCTTTCCAGCGCCTCTTTCAGCCCGGCTTCGTTGCGGCCCATCCCGCACTTGTCCCACATCAGCTTTCCGAGCTCGCGATGAAACTCGGTGACCGTCCGATGGCCCTTGATCGACAGGAACTTGTTTGTGCGCGCGGCGATTTCCTCTTCGACCTTTTTGAATTCGGGATGATCGACTGACGGTTTCGCCGGCCGCTCGGCCGCGAAATAATCGCCGATCGTGTAAGGCAGAATGAAGTAGCCGTCGGCCAGCCCTTGCATCAACGCGCTTGCGCCGAGCCGGTTCGCGCCGTGATCCGAGAAGTTCGCTTCGCCGATCACGTACAGGCCCGGAATGTTGCTCATCAAGTTGTAATCGACCCACAGCCCGCCCATCGTGTAGTGACTCGCGGGATAAATGCGCATTGGCGTTTTGTAAGCGTCTTCGCCGGTGATGCGCTCGTACATCTCGAAGAGGTTGGCGTAGCGCTCGCGAATCACATTCAAGCCCAGGCGCTCGATCGCGTCGGCGAAATCCAGATACACACCGCGCCCGCCCGGACCGACTCCTCTTCCTTCGTCGCAGACTTCTTTTGCCGCGCGAGACGAGATGTCGCGAGGCGCGAGATTCCCATAAGCCGGATACTTGCGTTCGAGGAAGTAATCGCGGTCCTCTTTCGGGATATCGCCGGACGCGCGGTGATCTCCTTTGTTCTTAGGCGCCCACACGCGCCCGTCGTTGCGCAGCGACTCGGACATCAACGTCAGCTTCGACTGATGATCGCCGCTGACCGGAATACAAGTCGGATGAATCTGCGTGTAGCAGGGATTGGCCAGCAGCGCGCCGCGTTTGTAGGCCCGCCAGATAGCGGTCACGTTGCAGCCCTTGGCGTTGGTCGAGAGAAAGAACACGTTGCCGTAGCCGCCCGTCGCAAGCACCACCGCGTCGGCGGCATGCGAGCTGATCTCGCCGGTCACCAAATCGCGGACCACGATTCCTTTCGCGTGGCCGTCGATCATCACCAGGTCGAGCATCTCGGTGCGCGGGTACATCTTCACGCCGCCGGCTTCGATCTCTTTGGCGAGCGCCTGATAAGCGCCGAGCAGCAACTGCTGGCCCGTCTGGCCGCGCGCGTAGAAGGTCCGCGACACTTGCGCGCCGCCAAAGGATCGGTTCGCCAGGTAGCCCGAGTACTCGCGGGCGAACGGAACTCCCTGAGCTACGCACTGGTCGATGATGTTGACGCTGACTTCAGCGAGCCGGTAGACGTTCGCTTCGCGGGCGCGGAAGTCGCCGCCTTTGATCGTGTCGTAGAACAAGCGGTAGACGCTGTCGCCGTCGTTCTGATAATTCTTCGCGGCGTTGATTCCGCCTTGCGCGGCGATCGAGTGCGCGCGGCGCGGGCTGTCCTGAAAGCAAAAACATTTGACCTTATAGCCCAGCTCCGACAGCGTCGCAGCGGCCGAACCGCCCGCGAGGCCCGAGCCGACTACGATCACATCAAACTGCCGTTTGTTGGCCGGGTTGATCAGCTTGATGTGGTTGCAGTGGCTGCTCCACTTCTCGGCTAATGGCCCGGATGGTATTTTCGCATCAAGTTTCATAGTGCTAGCTCTCTTGCCACTGTTAGCGTCCGGAAGTCTCTGCGCCCCTCAGCGTCCTCTGCGGTTAGCGGAACTCTCATCTCACCACCCCCGCGAGGATCGAGATGGGAATGGAACAATTGCCGATGAAAATCACAATCGCCGCGATCTGCGCGAAGCGATTAAACGCGGCTACCGTCGCCTTGCGTCTGACGCCAAGCGATTGGAACAGGCTCGACACGCCGTGACTCAGGTGCAAACACAGCAGCCCCATCGAGATGATGTAGAACACCGAGACGTAAGGGTTGCGGAAGCCCTCGACGACCATCGCATAAACATCGTGACGGCCCTGCGCGTCGTGGAGATCCATAAAGTCGGGATTCGTCACTCCGAGCGTGAAGTGCATCAGGTGATAGACGATGAACGCGAAGATGATCAAGCCGCTGACCAATATCGTGCGCGACGCAAGACTCGCGAGGGGCTTGCCCTCTGCGTAGGCTTGCGGCCGCGCGGCCCGATTCTCGGCTGCGAGCCAGAGCGCCGATATGATGTGAAGCACGGCTATGACGAAGAGTCCCACGCGCGCGGTCCACAACAGTCCGGGCTTGGACTTGAGCAGCTCTGCGTAAGCATTCATCGGCTCAGGTCCGAGATAGACTTGCAGATTGCCGGCCATATGCACGATCACGAACAGGAACAGCAGAAAC